>DASVSE010000483.1:0-4498 GCA_036388235.1 Rubricoccaceae bacterium
GTTGAAATGCCCAAGATGAGCGACACGATGGAGGAGGGCGTCCTCGTCGCGTGGCTCGCCGACGAAGGCCAGGCCGTCTCGGCCGGCGACGTCATCGCGCAGGTCGAGACGGACAAGGCGACGATGGACCTGGAGGTCTACGACGACGGTGTGCTGCTCAAGCGCGTCGTTGCCGAGGGCGCTGCGGTCCCCATCGGGGCGCTCATCGCGGTCCTCGGTGCGACCGGCGAGAGCGCGGACGAAGTCCTGGCGCAGTACAGCGGCGGAGCAGCCTCGCCACAGGCGGCCCAGGCCGAGTCGCCCACTCCAGCGCCTGCCCCGACAACCACGCCCCCGGCGACGCCGGCCGAGACGCCCGGCGTCCCAGCCGGCTACGGCGGCGCGACGGCGCCGGTCGCAGCGCCGGCTCAGGCCGAGGCAGAGGCGGCACAGCACAATGCCCCAGCATCAGCCGAGGCGCCGGTTGCATCCGACGACGGCGGCCGCGTCAAGGCGTCTCCGCTCGCGCGGCGCATGGCGCAGGACGGCGGGCTCGACCTTGCAACGGTTGTCGGGACCGGCCCTGAAGGGCGCGTCGTCAAGCGCGATGTCGAGGCCGCTCTCGGTGGCGCCGCGCCCTCGGCTCCGGCTCCGACTGCGGCTCCGGCAGCCACTCCGGCCCCCGCGGCCCAGCCGGCGCCTGCCGCCCCACTGGCTGCCCCGGCCGGCGGGACGGACGTCCGCATCACGCAGATGCGCAAGACGATCGCGCGTCGCCTCGCTCAGTCCAAGTTCACGGCCCCGCACTTCTACCTCACCGTCGAGGTGGACATGGAGCGGTCGACGGCGCTCCGCAAGAGCCTCAATGCGCTCGCCGAGGCGCAGTCGCTCGGCAAGGTGTCCGTCAACGACCTCATCACCAAGGCGTGCGCCGCCGCCCTCATGCGTCACCCGATGGTGAACGCGAGCTACCTCGAAGACGAGGGCGTGATCCGGCAGCACGCGGCCGCCCACGTCGCCGTCGCCGTCGCGATGCCCGAGGGGCTGCTCACGCCCGTCGTCCGCGACGCCCACACAAAGGGCCTCGCGCAGATCGCGGCCGAGACGCGCGACCTCGCGACGCGCGCCCGGGCCGGCACGATCGATCCGTCCGAGTACGCCGGCTCGACCTTCACGACGTCCAACCTCGGCATGTTCGGAATCTCCGAGTTCACGGCGATCATCAATCCGCCGAATGCCTGCATCCTCGCCATCGGTGCCACGCGCGATGTGCCGGTCGTCAAGGATGGCGCCGTCGTGCCCGGGCAGCGGATGACGCTCACGCTCTCCTGCGACCACCGCGTCGTTGACGGCGCGACGGGCGCAGCCTTCCTCGGCGACGTGAAGGCGCTGCTGGAAGAGCCGATGGGGATGCTGCTGTAACGGGACTGCGCGTGGAAGGGGACAGGGTCCGCCTCTGCTCGGACACGCCACACCGATGACCATCGCCCACCTCTCGGACATCCACTTTGGCAAGATTGCCCATCCCGGCGTCGTCGCGGCGCTCGTGGACGAGGTGAACGCGGCCGAGATCGACGTCGTGGCCGTCTCGGGCGACCTCACGCAGCGCGCGCGGCGTCACGAGTTCGTGGCCGCAAAGGAGATGCTCGACGCGTTCTCGCCGCCGGTCATCGTCGTGCCCGGCAACCACGACGTCCGCGCGTGGTGGCACAACCCGTTCGACCGCCTCTGGCGCTCGACGACGCGCTTCCGGCGCTACATCACGGCCGTGCGCGTGCCCGTCTTCGAGGCCGACGGGGTCATGGTGGTGGGGATCAACTCGGCGCACGGGTTGACGGTCAAGGGAGGGCGCATCCGGCCCGAGGCCCTGCGCGAGATGGAGGAGCGCTTCGCGGCGGCCCCTGCGGACGCATTTCGGGTGCTTGTCGTGCACCACCACCTCTTGCGCCTGACGGCGCTCGGGGAGCATGACGTCTCGCGCGGAGCGCGTCAGGCGCTCGCCGTCGCGCACCGGGCGCGCGTGGACCTCATCCTGTGCGGCCACCTTCACCGGAGCCACGTCGAGAGCGTCGAGATCGCCCCTCCGTCAGCCGACGACGCCGACGGGCACCGGCTCGTCGTTGCGAGCGCCGGTACGGCGACGTCCAGCCGCGGGCGGGCCGAGAACGCCGGGGCCAACTTCTACAACTGGGTCACGGTCGACCGAGACTCGTTCACGGTCACCGAGCGCCAGTTCGATCCTGAGACCGGCTTTTTTACCGAGGCGCGCGCCGCGACGTTTGTCCGCAACCGGCCCGGCCCAAGCCCGGCGCCGTGACGGCCACGGCGCCCATCGCGTCGCCGTCTACCGTCCCGGCCTCGGGGCTGCCCGCCGAGGCGTGTCTGAACTGCGGGGCGTCGCTCGTCGGGCCATTCTGCGCCGCGTGTGGGCAGCGCGTCCAGCCGCTCCAGCAGCCGCTGCACGTGTTCGCGGTCGAGTCGTTCGTCGAGTATTTCGGCTTCGACGGGCGCACGTGGCGGTCCATGCGCGACCTGCTCTTCCGGCCCGGCATGCTCACGGTCGACTACGTCGAAGGTCGCCGGAAGCGGTCGCTGAGCCCGCTCAAGCTCTACCTCACCGCGACGCTGCTGTTTTTCGTCACGCTCGGGCTCGTCCGCACGGACGAGGCACGGCGGGCACCCGAGGCCAGCGCCATCGAGCGGGAGAGCGATGCGGTCTTCGCCGCCCCGCCGACGTTCCCGCCAGACACGCTGCTCACGCCTGCAGCCGCGGCCGACGCCCTCGACGCCCATGCGGCCGAGGCCCTCGACGACCGCCGCGCGCTCGCCCGGGCCGCGCGCCTCGTCGCCGACACGGCTGCGGCCCGGTCGGACCGCCTCGCGGCCGATTCGGTCCGGGCCGTCGCCGTTCGCTTTGCCCAGCTCCGCGACTCGGTCGCGGCCCTTGGCAACACCGCTCGCGTCCGAGCCGCCGCGGTCGGGCTGCCGACGGAGCGGGCAACGGTCGCGAAGGCCCGAAACGAGAGCTCCCTGTCGTGGACGTCCGAACTCGACGGCCTGCCGGACTGGCTGCGGGGCGATGTCGTGCGGCGGCTGGAACGCGCCCGAACGCCGGCCGAGCGTGACGACGCACAGGAGGCGGCCTTCCGGGCCATCGGGGCGCAGATTCCGACCACGCTGTTCGTGGTCCTGCCGGTCTTCGCCGTGCTGTTGAAAGCGCTCTACACCGGCGGCGGCGGGATTGCCCTGCGCGGACGGCGGTCGGTCCCACGCCCCGCGCCCGCACCGCCCGACGCCGGGTGGCGGATTCGAGCGGGGACAGCGTTCCGAAGGGTCATGTGGCAGGTGGCTCGTGCCCGCGACCGCCGCGCGCTTCGTCGCCGCGTCCGCGCCGGGCGCCGCCCGTGGTGGCGCGCGCTGCGGCGGCTCCGTGAGCACCTGCCCGCGCAGATGCGCGTCACCCGGACAGGCTGGCTGCGCCGCGCGGCGACGGCCCGCCGGACGCGGTTCTACGCCGAGCACGTGGTGTTCACGCTCCACGTCCACGCCTTCACGTTCGTCATGTTCTGGCTCCTACTTCTGGTCGAGGCCGCGTCGGGGCCGGGGTGGGCGGCGGTGTGGCTTGCCGCCTCGATCCCGGTCTACTTCGTGCTCGCGCAGCGCCGGGTGTACGCGCAGACGTGGGGCAAAACGCTCGTCAAAAGTGCGCTCCTCGGAACGGCCTACACGGTCGTGCTAACGTTCGGGGCGATGGTCGCCATCGCCCTCGCCGCCCGGCTGGGGTGACGCCGCAGGCTCCCGACGCGCCCCGCCTCAGTCCACGCCTCCGATGATCAGGTCGGCCGCGAGGTATCCGACCGCGAATCCCACGGCAGATCCTACGATTCCCAGAAGCGTGCGGCCGCTGCGGTTGGCCCGGCTGACGACGATCTCATCCGGGCTCCGGAGGCTGCCCACCTCGGCCAGCGCGAGCGAGTCGACCGCGTAGAGGCTCGCGTTCGCGCGGTAGCACGAGCTCAGCAGGCCCGGGGCCCGCTCGTCCGTGAGGAGGACGACGTTTGCGCCGGCCGCGCAGGCGTCGCTCTGAAACAGCCGGAGCGCGCGCGCTTCGTCGCATCGCATGGAGAAGCCGGTGTCCCCGTAACGGATCTCGCCGACCCGCCGCGCCCCAGCCACGGCCGCCGAGTCCGTCGTGAGGACGACCGGGCACGCCGGCGCCCCGGTGGTGGCAGCCACGGCGGCCGAGGCGGGGGGCACGTCGTAGCCGATGCGGCGGACGGAGGCGGCGCACCCGACCGACGAGACGGAGATGGCGAGCAGGAGGGCGAGCGGAAGCAGTTTCACGAGGCGGTGGGGACGCGAGTGGAGGGGCGCACAGCAGAGGCCCGCTTGCTCTGTTGAGAAGCTCACGGAGGGGCCAATCTAGACGCCACGCCGAGCCCGACGAGCCGGTAGACGTTGAGACCAGACCGCGCAGCAGGGCCTGCAGCGTCTGCATCGCCGGATCCCGCGCCGAGAG
>DASVSE010000484.1:0-5367 GCA_036388235.1 Rubricoccaceae bacterium
GGGGGGCGAGGCGGCAAACTAGAAGCGCCGCTTGGGGAGGCGGCCTCTGAGCGTCGCTTCCGCCGCGTCTTCGCTACTCCTCGGCCCGGAGTACATCGAGCGGGGGGCGGGAGAGGGCGGCGCGGCTGCCGGCCAGCCCAACCGCCGCCGTCATCGCGGGCACGGCGACGAGCGCGACGAGCAGCCACGTCGGGTCGAGAACGAACGGGATGTCGAAGGCGAAGCGGGCGAGGGCATAGGCCCCACCGACGGCGAGTGCTCCGCCCGTGAGCGCGCCGAGCGCGCCGAGGAGCGCGTACTCGGCGACGAGCGTCCGCCGGACCTGCGCACGGCTCGCGCCCATCGTGCGCAGCAGGACGGCTTCGCGCGTTCGCTGTGCGAGCGCCACACGAACGGCTCCGGCCAGCACGACGAGGCCGGTTATCACGGCAAAGAGGGCCATAAACCGGAGCACGTCCGCGACGCGCCCGAGCACGCCGTCGAGCAGTTCGAGCACGAGCCGCACGTCAACGGCCGACACGTTCGGGAACGTCTCGACGACCGCGCTCTGCAAGCGGGCCGACGCCTCGGCCGTGCCCGCACGCGTGAGCACGACGGCCGTCTGAGGGGCCGCGTCGAGCGGGCCGGCCGGGAAGACGACGAAAAAGTTGGGCTGCACCTGCGCCCAGTCCACCTTCCGCAGGCTCGTCACGCGCGTCTCGACCTCGACGCCGCCGACGTCCCACGTGATGGCGCTTCCGATCCCGATCCCAAGGTCAGTCGCCAGGTCGGCCTCGACCGAGACGGGCACGACCGGTGCAGCCGAGTCGACCGTTCCCTCGAACCGGCCAGCGGTCACAGTCTCGGTTGGGACGAGAGCGTCTCGGTACGTGGATCGGTACTCGCGGGCGAGGGCCCACCGCGGCGGGCCGCCCGTGCGGTCGTCGGGGCGCCCGGACGACGTCGCCGCTGTGTCAGCGAGAAGGGAGTCCGTGCGGACACCATCGAGGGCCGCAATGCGCATCTGGACGATCGGGACCTCGCCCAGAACGGAGAGGCCCTGCCCGGCAACGAGCGTGCGGAGGCTGTCGCGCTGGTCTGGCTGGACATCGAACAGCACGACGTCGGGCCCGGCCGCACCGCCCGAGCCGGGAAGCGCAATGCGCGACAGCACGGACGCCTGGACGAGCGCGAGCGCGAGGACGAGAAAGACGCCGAGGCCGAGCGTGACCGTCAGCACAAGCGTCTGGTTGCCGGGCGCGTGCAGGTTGGCGAGGCCCTGCCGCCACGCCCACGGCATTCCACGCGGTGCGAGGCGGCGAACGACACCCCGGATGCCGACTGAGGCGAGGGCGAGGAGGGCGAACACGGCTGCCGTCCCGCCGACAAACCCCGCCGTCGCTTGCACGTCGCGGGTCTGGAGAAAGGCGAAGCCGGCGACGGCCGCGACGAGCAGCAGGCCGACGCCGAGCTGGAGCACGTCGAGCCCGCGCGCTTCGGCGTCGGCGCGGATGGCACGAAGCGGCGGCACGCGGCGGACGCCCGCGAGCGGCCACATCGCGAACAGCACGCTCGCCACCAGACCCACGCCAACGCCTTCGACGAGGGCGCGCGGGACGACCGCGTTCGAGACCGTCACGGGCAAGAATCCCGAGAGCACGACGGGCAGCAACCGCTGCACAGCGACGCCGAGCAGGGCGCCAACGGCTGCGCCGACGAGCCCCAGCGCGACAGCCTGCATCGCGTAGACAGCTAAGACACGACGGGATGGCAATCCAAGACAACGAAGCGTCGCAACGCTTTCCGCCTTCTCGCTCACGTACACGCTGATGCTCGACGCCACGCCGACGCCGCCCAGCAGGAGCGCCACGAACCCGACGAGCGACAGGAACCGAGTCAGGTAGCCCGACGCCTCGTTGATCTGCTCCTGGTCCTCGCCGGCCGTGTCGTAGCGCAACCCCGCCCGGTCAAGGCGTGGGACGACGGATGCGAGCGCGACCTCGGCCTCGCCCGGAAAGCGGAGCGCGGCGATAAAGCGGGCACGGCTGCCAAACCCGAGCAGCGTCGAGTCGAGCCCGGCAAGCGGGACATACACGCGGGGGCCGACGAGCGCGGCGACATCGGTCTGGCCTGGCACGGCGTCCACGCGCCCGACGATGGGGTAGCTGCGACCGCCGACCTGGACCGAGTCGCCGACCTCAGCGTCCATCTGAAGCATCAGGGTCGCATCGACGAGCGCACCTCCCGACGCCTGAAACCGCTCGAAGGCGTCCTCGGGCGTCGTCGTGGCGCGGCCGTAGAGCGGGAATGGGCCGTCTAGAGCCCGAACCTGCCCAAGGCGCGCGCGGCCCTCGCCGCCAGCCGCGGCCGGGAAGCGGGCCATCGACGGGAACGTCGCCTCCCGTAGGACGACGGCGCGCGTCTCGCGGGCGAGCGAGTCGAGAAGCGCCTCGTTGGCAGCAGTGAACGAGGCGCTGCGGCGGACCTGCAGGTCGGATCCGAACACGTCGCGCGCCTGCTCGTCGACGGCCCGCTCGAGGTTGACGCCGAACGAGCGGATCGCGACGAGCGCGGCCACGCCCAGGGCCATCGCCGAGACGTAGAGCACGAGCCGGCTGCGGGCGCCGCGGCTGTCGCGCCACGCAAGCGTCGTCAGAAACGGCATCAGAGCAGGGGAGAGGCGACGGGGGCGTCTGCGACAACGCGGCCGCCGCGCATGCGGACCGTCTGCCCGCAGCGGGCAGCGAGCTCGGGATCGTGCGTCACGACGACAAGGGCCGTCCCGGCCTCACGGTTGAGCTCGAACAGGAGCGACTCGACGGTCGCGCCGGTCTCGGCGTCGAGGTTGCCCGTCGGCTCGTCGGCGAAAAGGAGGCGCGGGCGGCCGGCGAAGGCGCGGGCGAGCGCGACGCGCTGCTGCTCGCCGCCCGAGAGCTGCGTCGGGTAGTGGCTGGCACGGTCCGCGAGGCCGACGCGGTCGAGGAGTGCCTCGGCGGCGGCCCGCGAGCCCGGGTCCCCGCGGAGGTCGAGCGGAAGCGCGACGTTCTCGCGCGCCGTGAGCGAGGGCAGCAGGCGGAAGTTCTGGAACACGAACCCGACTGAGCGGGCTCGGAGGGCAGCGCGCTCGTCCTCGGAGAGCGGCCCGAGTGGGGTCCCGTCGAGTGTGACCGTGCCGCGCGTCGGGCGGTCGAGGCCCGCGCACAGACCGAGCAGCGTCGTTTTCCCACTGCCGGATGGGCCGACGATGGCGCACGTTGCGCCAGGGTCGACCGAGAACGAGACGCCGTCGAGGACGGTCAGCGAGCGCCCGCCCGAGGCGAACGTTTTGGTGAGGTCGTGGGCGGCGAGGACGGGATCGGACACGGACGCGGGGGGACGGGGACCGGGGGAACGCCGCCGTACGGGCCGCGCGTGCGCCGTGTTCGCGCGGCGCGGCGTCTCCACGCCGACCGCACCGCCGCGCCGGAACAGGACGACGCGGCGCCGCTTCAATCCGAAAACTCCGTTCTCCCGATGCGTTCACTCTTTCTGATGCTCCCGTTTCTCGCCGCCGGCTGCGCCGAGGCGCCTGCCTCCACGGACGCCCCGGCAGCGCCAGCACGGGCGGCGGCTCCCGTCTCGCCGGCCCGCAGCCAAACCGACGCAGCAAGCGACTCGGTCGTGGTCCTCTTTTTCGGCGACAGTCTGACGGCAGGTTATGGTCTCGCCAATCCTGCTCGTGAGGCATACCCGGCGCTCGTCGGAGCGGCGCTTGCAGAGGCGGGCGTCCCGGCGCGCGTCGTGAACGCGGGCAGCTCGGGAGAGACGTCGGCCGGCGGCCTGCGCCGGGTCGACTGGGTCCTCTCGCGGACGACGCCGGACGTGTTCGTGCTCGCGCTCGGCGCCAACGACGGCCTGCGAGGGCAGCCCGTCGAGGCGATGGAGGCCAACCTGACGGCGATCCTCGACAAGGTAAAGGCCGCGGCGCCAAACGCGCGCCTCATAGTCGCTGGCGTCGCCGCGCTGCCCAACTATGGTGCTGAGTACGGGACGCAGTTTCGGGCCGTTTTTCCGCGCGTCGCGGAGGCCGCCGGGGCCGATCTCGTTCCGTTCCTGCTGGACCGCGTGGCGGGCGTCCGCCGCCTGAACCAGGCCGACCAAGTGCACCCGACGGCCGAGGGACAGCGCATCCTCGCCGAGACTGTTGGGCGCGTCGTCGTGCCGGTCGTCCGCGATGTCGCGGCGGCGAAGGCGCCGTAGCGGGGCCTAGAAGTTCAGCCGCAGGCCGCCGCCGGCGTAGCTCCGGTCGCTCAATCCTCCTCGGTTGTCTCTCCCGGTGAGCGCAAACCGGCCCGTCGTCACCCACGCGGCATCCTGGCCGAACACGCGGAAGGTGAGCGGAATCTCTAGGTGGACGCCCGTGGCGTAGCTGTCGGAGCGTCCGGCGAAGCCAGCGCCCGTATAACTGGCTGTCAGCCCCTGCCGCCCGGCTGCGAAGAGACCGATGGTTGGGCGGAGGCGGAAAGACCCGGCGAGCCGCAAGGGGCGTGAGACGGTCACCGTAATGTCTTCTCGAACGTCCCTGAACCGGTACGAGGACGGAACACCCTCGGGGGCTTCCTCGGGATAGGTCACGAAGCTCCCGTTCGAGGTCGTGTACTGCACCGATCCTTCGACGCGGCCGGTCCATCCGGAGCCAATCGGCCGCGCAAAGCCGGCTGTCGGCCCGGTGATGAAAGCCTCGCTGGTACCGTATTTCTCGCGGCCAAGCCGAAAGCCGACGTCGGCCCCCGTCGAGAATCGGTAGCCAGCGGTGGCATCGAGTCCCAGCACGATGTCGCTGTTGAACGCGATGCCGTTGAGCGCGACGTACCCGCCCGAGCTGTCGGCGTACTGGGTTTGGGCGAGTGCAGAAGAGGCAAGGGTCGCCGCCAGGGCGAGGGCTGAGACAAGACGCATGGTGAAGCCGGGGTGAATGGGACTCGCGTTCAACGAGCCCCTGTTCCAGTTCGTATCGTCTCCTGAACGTATTTACGCCTCGACACGCGACGCCTTATCCGAAAGCCGCGGCTCGGTCCCGTCGAGCAGCCGCCGGACGTTGGCGCGGTGCGTCCACAGGATGAACAGCGGCACGAGGAGGGCGAAGCCCCAGACGGGCGGCGCGACGTGCACTCCGAGGGCTGTTTGCACGCCGAGCGTAACCGGAAGCGAGAGCGCTCCGAGGATCGACCCGAGCGACACCCACCGCGTCGCGGCCATCGTGAGCGCGAACACGGCGACGGCGACGAGCGTCGCGACCGGAATTAGTCCGGCAATAAGGCCCGCACCTGTCGCGACGCCCTTTCCGCCTTTCCACGAGCCGAAAAAAACGCGGCCCCAGAGCGTGAAGACGTGCCCGAGCATCGCAGC
>DASVSE010000485.1:0-3125 GCA_036388235.1 Rubricoccaceae bacterium
GACGGCCCGGGCCCGGGCGTCGCCGGGGAGCAGGCGCGGGAGCTCGTCGCGGAGCGTGAGCACGCACGACGGCTCCAGCCCGACGATGGGCACGCTGGCCTCGGCGAGCGGCGCATACGTCTCGACGAGTTGACGGGCGAGCCGCGTCGCGTGCGGCACGAACCCTTTCGAGAGGTACGTCCGCCCGCAGCACCGGTACTCCGGGACGACTGCGTCGACGCCGGCCGCGGCGAAGACGCGGAGTGCGGCGCGTGGAATGGACGGGTCCTGGAAGCGCGCGAACGTGTCCGCGTACAGCGCCACGCGCGGCCGGCCCGCTGCGCGTGGTGCCTCCTTCTCTGCAAACGGCCGCGTCGCAAATGTCGGCAGGCTCCGCTCGGGCGCGATGCCGAGCGCGCGGAGCCGCTTCCGGACGAGCGGTGAGGCACCAACGCGGTTGGCGACGCCGGCGAGCGGCCCGGCCGTGCGCCGCGCGAGGACGGGCAGGTGCGCGAAGAGGCGCGTCCGCAGGCTCGGCCGTTCCGTCTTCCACTTCTGCTCCTGCCACGACGTCTTGAGGGCGGCCATGTCGACCGAGGCCGGGCACTCGGACTTGCACGCCTTGCACGCGACGCAGGTGTCCATCGCCTCGGCGACCTCGGGGCCGGTGAGCGACGACAGGCTGCCCGTCAGCGCCTCGCGGAGGGCGTTGGCCCGCCCGCGCGTCGAGTCCTTCTCCTCGCGCGTGACCATGAACGGCGGGCACATCACGCCGGCGCCAATCTTGCGGCACACGCCCTGCCCGTTGCACGCCTCGACGGCCTCGGCGAAGCCGACGTCGCGGCCGTTCGTGTCCGGGTACGTGACCGCCGTCGCGACGTGGGCCGGGTGGTAGTCCGGCCCCATCCGGAGCGCCTCGGTCAGAGGCGGGGCGTCGGTGATCTTGCCCGGGTTGAGGAGCCGGTCCGGGTCGAAGAGGGCCTTCGTGGCGCGGTAGGCCGCGTAGAGGGGCGCCGAGTAGAAGTGCTCGGCGAGCGCGCCGCGCGCCCGTCCGTCGCCGTGCTCGGACGCGATGATCCCGTCGTACCGCTTGACCAGGTCCGCCGAGGCGATCGCGATCCGCTCCATCGCCTCGACCTGCGGCTGCTTGCGCAGGTCGAAAAACGGGCGGACGTGGAGGCACCCGGCCGAGGCGTGCGCGTACATCACGTTCTCGATCCCCTCGGCGTCCATCACAGCTTCGAGGTCGCGGATGTACGCCGGGAGGTGCTTGACCGGCACGGCCGCGTCCTCGATGATCGCCGCGGCCTGGATGGGGAGCCGGGCGCTCATCGCGAGCCCGAGCCCGACCTTGCGGACGGCCCAGACGTCCTCGATGTGCATGTCCTCGATGGCGTCCGTGATGACGGCACTCGGGCCGGTGTGGCGGCGCAGGCGCTGGAGCCCGTCGCGGACCTCGGCCATGGACTCGCCGTCGTACTCGACAAACAGGAGCGCCCCGGGCAGGCTCCCGTCCGAATTGCGCTGGACGAAGTGGAGCTTCGGGGCGTACTCCGTCACGTCGAGCGCGCGCTCCAGGGCCACCTTGTCGAACAGCTCGACCGAGGCGGGGCGCGTCTCCAGCAGGCCCTCGACGTCTTCCAGCGCCGCCCGCCGGGTCGGGTAGTGGACGATCCCCAGGCCGGACGCGGCCGGCTTCTCGACCAGTCGGACCGTCATCTGCGTCGTAAAGCCGAGCGTCCCCTCGGCGCCGGCCATGAGGTGCGCGAGGTTGCGCGTCCCGTCCCAGGCCCGCCCCGGCCCGCGGTCGACGCCGGGCGCCTCGACCAGACGCTCCAGCCGGTAGCCGCCCGCCCGGCGCCAGTGAACCGGCGTGTCGCGGGCAATGGCGACGCCGTGGACGTTCAGGAGGGCGTCGACGCCGCGGTAGATCTCGCCTTCGAGCCCGCCCGCACGCGTCTTCCCGGCCCACGCCTCGGGAGAGAGAGCGGCAAACGTCGCCGGGACGCCCCCGCGCAGCAGCACGTCCGCGCGCTCGACGTGGTCGACCGTCGATCCGTACTGAATCGAGTGCGTGCCCGTCGCGTTCGTCCCGAGCATCCCGCCGAACGTGGCCCGGTTGGACGACGCGGGGTCCGGCCCGAACCGCAGCCCGTGCCGCGCTGTTGCCGCGTTGAGCGCGTCGCACACGACGCCCGGGCCGACCGTCGCCGTCCGCGCCTCGGCGTTTACGTCGATGATCTCGGCAAGGTGCTTCGTCGTGTCGACCACGAGTGCGGCCCCGACGGCCGAGCCGGCGAGGCTGGAGCCGGACCCGCGCGGCAAGACGGGGATGCCGAACCGGGCCGCCTCTTCGAGCGCCGCCTGCACGTCATCGGTGTGGCGCGGGACGAGGACGCCGAGCGGCGTCTCGCGGTAGAGCGAGGCGTCGGTCGCGTAGAGCGCGCGGTGGAGCGCGTCCAGGCGGAGGCTGCCGCCGATGCGCGGGCGCAGCGCGGCAGCGAAGTCGGCGAGGCGGTCGGCGTCCGGGGTCACGGCAGGTTGGGGCGGGCGACCCGATGGTACGGCCGGGCGCGGTGCTCCTCGGCCACGCCGACTGTCCCTTTCCGACCGTCTTCTGCGCTAGAGAAAACAGTCCCACTCCCACCCGTCCCGATGCCCGCCTCTCTCGCTCCGAGCGAACTCGTCACCCTCCTCGGCGACCGCTTCGCCGGCCCGCCCTCGTTCACGACCGGCAAGCGCCTCGTCCCCGGCCTGCCCGACCCGGTCGCGCTGAACCCGCTCGGCGACCTGATTGTCCAGGCGGCCCTGCTGGGTCTGGAGCGCGACGGCCTCGTGCACCTCGACCGCGCCCCGAAGTCGACCCTGTTCGGCCTCCGCAAGACGCACACCGTCCTCGTGCGCCGGACTGGCAGCGGATCGCCCGTCGGCCGCGTCGAAGCGGGGCTGCTCGGCGCGCTCGGGCCTGAGCCCATCGAGGTCGACGAGGCGGTCTACGGCTGGTTCGGCGAGGACCAGAGCTGGCCGCAGGCGTACGTGGTCGATGAGGTCGTCGGCGGGCTCGTCGAGCGTGGGGCCGTCGAGCGGACCGAGACGCAGGAAAAGGGGCTGATCCGCACCAAGACGAGCGTCACGTTCTCCGTTCC
>DASVSE010000486.1:0-5444 GCA_036388235.1 Rubricoccaceae bacterium
TCCCCACCGCCCTCCCCGACGCTCGCGACGAGCGGACCGAGCGCGCCGAGGTCCGCCGCCTCGCCGACCCGCTCCGCCGCGCGCACACGCTCGCCATCGCCCACGAGCAGCGCGGGCTCCTCGTCGTCTTCCAGGGCATGGACGCCTCGGGC
Organism: Rubricoccaceae bacterium; assembly: GCA_036388235.1. Classification (GTDB taxonomy): domain Bacteria; phylum Bacteroidota; class Rhodothermia; order Rhodothermales; family Rubricoccaceae; genus DASVSE01. The sequence goes on from DASVSE010000486.1 coordinate 153, forward strand.
AAGGACGAGGCCATTCGCGACGTCCTCTCCGCCGCCGACGCCCGCGGCGTCTCGACGACGCAGATCAAGAAGGCCGGCCCGCACGACCTCCGCCGTCCATTCCTCTTCCGGACGGTCGAGGCGGTCCCCCTGCGCGGCCAGATCGGCATCTTCAACCGTTCCTACTACGAAGACGTCGTCAGCGCCCGCGTCCATCCCGAGCGCCTCGACGACGAGAACCTTCCCGACGGCGCCCGACGTACGCTCTGGCGCACGCGCCACCGCCAGATCAACGACTTCGAGCGCTTGCTCGTCGAGAACGGGATTGCCGTGCTGAAGCTGTTTATGCACGTCTCGCGCGACGTCCAGCGGGACCGCCTCCTAGAGCGCATCGACGACCCGGACAAAAACTGGGAGTTCTCCGAGGACGACATCGCCGCCCGGGACCGATGGGACGACTACGCGAGCGCCTACGAGGCCGCCCTCGCCGCGACGAGCACCGAGCGCGCCCCCTGGCACATCGTCCCCGCCGACCGCCCGTGGGCGGCCCGCGCGGCCGTCGCCCGCCACGTCGTTGCAGCCCTCGAATCCTTCCACGACGGCTTCCCCGAGCCCGACGACCCCGAGGCGCTAGCTCGCGCCCGCGAGGCACTCATCGGCGAGGGCTGACGCACTACCCCGCGGACAAGGGCGCCGCGACGGCGAGCGGGAGTCACCCGGCGCTTCCGACAGCGCCCGCGACGGCTCCCCGGGCACCAGCGGACGCCCCGGGGAGCCGTGGTATACCCGCCCCACCTCGACCGACACCGCCCGCCTTCGTCCTCGATCACGAACCAACACCTTGCCCCGACCACCCCGGCGTCGGAGACCTGAGGCCAGCGCAGCTCGTCCGGACAGTCGCCCGCAGCCACGTCGTCGAAGGTCACCTCCAGGTCGTGGGTGGAGTCGAGGTCGAAGCGGCCCATCAGCACAAAGGGGCCGTCGCGCTCGGCGAGAACCCGTAACCGCTATGGCCCTGCCCGGACCGCGTGTTGGGAGCACTGGGCACGCGGAGCAATCCACGACGCGCTGACGCCGACCGTGCCGTCCGATGCAGCCGCACGTTCGCCCGCGTGCTTACAGCAACTCGCCTCGCTCTGCTTCCCAAGACACCGATACCGCACCGGCCGCGCTTGGCTTGTTTGACCAGCCACCAAGGTCTGACGCTGCCGACCCCGTGAGTTGCCACTCATGCCCGACGACTTCGGCGAGGGTGAGCGCCTCGGAGATCAGATCGGACCACCGCTCGGCCGCTGACGCCGTGGAGAATGTGAGGCGGTGACCGTCCGTCTTGGGATAGGGCTCGACCACGAGGCCCAAGGGCTCGGTGGGGAAGTCGGACAGGAGTCGGTGCAAGACGAGACGGGCCTTCTCCTCGGTCTTGGTGCTCGTCCACACGCGCCAACGGATCATTTGAAGTCAGGCTAGCGACAGTGGTCGGGCACGCAGGCTAATGAATGGCCGCTTACCGGGGGCACGTGTGGCGAAGGTAGGCGGATGCACCACATTCGTATGCCGTCGAATGCAGCGGCGGGTTCTACTGCACCTCCGGTCTCATCAGTCTCGGCGCCCAGTTCCGTCCGCCCCCGTCGTGATGTCCACGAGGTATGGCTCTAGCGCTCGTCCCCGCTCGTCACGAAACTGATCCGACAGCATGAGTTGGTAGCGACGGTCGGGCCGGGGGTTGACCTCCACCGTCAGCGTCTGCCCGTCGGCCGACCAGCCCACGAAACGCGCCACTCGAAGCACGTGACCCACCCCGAGCGGCCCAGCCTCAAACCCACGAAACCGGGTGTCCATCGGGGCCGAAAACGTGACGCTCATCCGGCGCGTGCCCGGGTCGACGTCTCGGTCTCCGTTGCTGAATTCTGCGATCCCGACGACCGTCGGTACTGTCCGGTTGTACGCCGCGCGCAGCTCGCCCATAGACCCGTCGAAGTACCCGGACGCTTCGACAAGCGCCTCAACCGCCAGGGGGTCCTCGTAGTCCAACTCGATGAGCCGCGCGACGGCCGCCTGTTTATCGTCTGACCGGTCGTAGTACCGCTAAGCAATGGCGTACCCGACGTAGTAGCCGAGGTCCCGGACGCCGAATGTGTTCGAGGTGTTGTTGTAGAGCCATCCGTTCCAGTGAGGGCTGAACATCTCGGGGGCGAACCGCTCGCGGACGACGACGGCGTTTCCCTCTCCGAACGCCACGGCGGGTACTGCAGAGGGACGCCCTATCGCCAGCACGGAGACGAACTCGGCGACGCCCTCTTGGAGGGCTACCGCGAGGAGGTTGGACCCGAAGGGCCCCTGTTGCGTGTGGACGGCCTCGTGGATGTTGAGAAGCACGACATCGTTGACAGGGTTGGAGTCGAAAAACGCCTGCGGTTCGCCCCGACCTCCCCCGGAAACTCGTCCGTGACGACGGAGCTGTCCGCCAGGGCCAGCTCGGAACCGACGAGAATGAGGCTGTCGAGCGTCGTCCCGTTCGTCACAACCGCGCTGATGGTGAAGTAGACGTGGGCCGGCCGGAGCGCGGGGTAGATCGCGCGGAGCCGTTCGACTCCAGTCGCGATCTCACCGGCGTACTCGCCTGCACGGAGCGTGTTGGCGCGGACGGAGTCCCAAAACCGTGGGTAGGCGTTGATGGCCTCAACGTAGGACGCCGTCGTGTACTCGCGCCGCGCCATGAGGGCGTGGAGTCCAGGTGAGCCTCTGTTAATGAACAGGCTGTCGAGGAGCGCGTGCTGCCGCGTGCTGTCGGTTGTGGAACGAATGGCGTCGTAGGCTTCCCAGAAGTGAGCGATGTCGGAGACGACAACGGGAGAGGGCGTCGTCTGCGCGTAGCTGGCGACAGGCCAGGCGAACAGCAGCGCGGCGAGAAGGCGTCTCATGTACGTGGTGGTGCCTGCGAAGGCTGTAGAACGAGTGGACGCTCACCGGCGCGGAGCGTCCGGTGCTGCCGCAGGTTACGCGCCCCGAGCTATTCGGTCGAAGCCTGCTGAGCGCGCATCACGCCCATCCACACCATGAACCCTGTCCAAGCCGTATACAGGACCGCGAGCACGAGCGCGACGCCCATGTTCCGGTCCAACACCATAACCACGGCTGCCAGCGCCGCCAGGAGGAGCCCGAGCCCGTTGTACATCGCCGAGAGCCCCCAGAACCGCCGTGGACGCTGAGACGGCTCCCCCCAGAGCCAGGCGCGCCAGTACCCTGCGAGGAGGTAAAACCCAAGAAGCGGGAGGCCGAGCAACACCATGCTCATGACAACCCGGGCGGCGAGCTTGCCGAGGTCCGGGTCCGACAGTGCCGAGGCCACCATCCACCCGATGACGAGGAACCCACCGAGGCCGGGGAGGGCGAGGAGCGAACTCCCGAGCGCGGCGATGAAGACAGGGGTATCAGCCCGCCTTCGCACTTGCTCAGTGGGAGCTCCGGCAACGTCGCTCATGTCGGAGGGCGTGTAACTACTACCTGAAGGGTGGAGTGCCGCATAACGGGCAGCATAGCCCGAAAACGAGCCGGCTACTACCACGCCGGCACGCCCAGCATCTCAAGAGGCTGCTGCTAACCCCCGCAGCCGCACCCACACCTCCCCCACGAACCGTCTCATCCGCTCCAGCCGCGCCGCGTACGATTTGAGGTGCTGCCCCGTCTGCCCCGGCGCCCCCAGTACGTCCGGGTCTTCCGCGAACACCATGCGGGCCGTCTCTACGAGCGGCCCGTACAGGTCCTGCACGCCCGCCAGCGCGTCTCGCTGCACCCACGTCGCCGAGCGTCGGCCCCCGCAGCGGCGTCCTGCTCGCCCATCTCCTCCCGCGCCGCCACCCGATGCCTCAGCCGTGCACGAGGTCGAACCACACCACGAGGAGCGGGACGGCTACGACGGCCGCGTCGATCCGGTCCAGCAGCCCTCCGTGCCCCGGCAGCCGCGATGCCGAGTCCTTCACCTCGACCGACCGCTTGAAGTGACTCTCGGCGAGGTCCCCGAACGGGCTCGCAATCCCGGCCGCGACCGTAATCGCAACGACGTCCGTCAGCCCCAGCACGTCCGAGAGCGGCGTCAACCGCCAGAAGCCCACCGCGAACACCGCTGCGCCGAGGACGCCGCCCGCCGCGCCCTCCCACGTCTTCTTCGGCGAGACGCGCGGAAAGAGCGGGTGCCGCCCGAACGCACGCCCCGCGAAGTACGCGAAGGAGTCCGCCGCCCAGACGCTGAACAGGACCGCTGCCGTGAGCCAGAACGCCCCATTCTCGGCCGCCTCCAGCCACGGCCGGGGCACCACGCGGAGCGCGACGAGCGATCCGCACAGAACGGCCGGATACACCACGCCGAACAGCGTTGCCGCCGCGTCCATCAGCGGCGTTTTGGGACGCGTGTACAGCACGGCCACAAGGACGGCCATCAGCCCGACCACCAGGAGCGCCTCAGCCGCAGGGACTAAGGGCCGCACGACCGCGACCGCCCCCATCGCCAGCCCGAGCCACACGAGCGGCCGAGTGCCCGCCCGCGCCAGCATCTCGTACGCCTCGTGCTGCGCCAGCAGGCCGATGAGCAGGATCATCGCCGCGAACACCCACCCGCCGAACCAGATCGTCCACACGACGACGAACGCGCCGGCGAGGCCGGTCAGAATGCGCTGGACGAGGTTGGACATGGGCAGGCAGGTGTCGGGCTGCGGCCCGCCGGTCGTCTAGACGGTGCCCCGCAGGCCGGAGGCGTCATCCACGTCGTCGTCGCGGTCGTCCGGCACGTCGAAGCTGATGCCCTCGATGCCGGAGTCCAGCATCGCCTCGTCCTCAGGCGAGTGCGCGTCCGGCGCCATGAGGTCCGCGGACATCGCGGCGGCTTCGAGATCGCTGTCGGAGATCATCGGCTCCAGCAGGAGCGACCGCGCGGCCTCCTCCTCCTCGGGACGCACCATCACGTGGACGGCCGCCAGATCGCCGACGTTGAGGTTGAAGCTGTGGTCGCGCTGCGTGAACACGACCGCTGCGAGACCTTCTTCATCGAGGCGGTCGCGGACAAGGTCCGCCTCGAAGTCGGTGGAGCACTCGAAGACGGACACCCAGCCTTCGAAGGTGCGGGCGTCGCGCGAGGCGTCGTCGGTGTGCTCGGGAGGGCCGGAGGGCTCTTTCATGACGGGACGGCGAGAGGTGCCGGAAGGGAGAGAGAGGGGACGGGCGCGGCGTCCGGGCGGCCGCCCGTGAGCGCGGCCCGCCGCGCGAGTAGCAGGCGCACGATGGCGGTCAGGGCGGCGATCCCGGCAAGCGCGAGCGCGG
>DASVSE010000487.1:0-3243 GCA_036388235.1 Rubricoccaceae bacterium
ACCGGCGGGACCTCCAGCGGACGCGCGGCGATGCGCAGCGCCGCGATGGGCGGGTCCGACGGGCTGGGTGGCGGCGGCGCTGGGGGCGGCGTCGGCGGCGGGCTGGACTGGGCGGCGGCGGTTCCACCGGCGAGCACGAGCAGGCCGGCGAGCGTGGAGCGGATCATGACGGGGAGAGAGGCTCGGGCCACAGACTACGCATGCCAGGCGCGGCGTCCCACCTGGCGCTGCACCGCGTCTTCCCAGGCCGGGCACGTCCGCGTCCCTTGCCGTCTGTAGGGGGGCTCGGTAGCTTCTCCCCGTTCCCGGCGGCTTCCGCCGGAGCCGGGCCACGTGGACGGCCCGGCCCACCTAACCCACTTGGGCCCTCATCGACGCGTTCGCTACGTTTCTGCCGTCTCCTGCTGCTCACCTGCCGCGTCCGCCCGGGGACTGCGGATGGGGCGCAGCCGAGCCCTCCGCCGTGCACGCGTCGTCTCCGCTCCGTCATCTTGCCGCCCTCGGCGCGCTCGCCTTCGTGGCGTTCGTCGGGCTGGCCGTCCACGCCGACACGGCCGAGGCGGGCCCGGGCGCGCCGCGCGCCGCCCGCTGGACCCTCGCCGCCGACACGACCGACTCGACGCGAACCGCCGACTCGCTGCGTGCTGTCGCAGCGCTCGAGGCGGGCGACCTCGACCTCGCGGATTCGCTCTTCGCGGTCCTCGGCGCGCCCCGCGCGGAGGCACCCCGCCCGACCATCGCCGCAGGCCCGCCGGTTGCAGCAGACACGGTCATCGCGGACACGGTCGCGGTAGACACGGCTGCCGCCGACACCTCGTTCGCCGCGCGTGCGCTCGCCGACACGTTCGCGGTCGCCCTCCGGCCGGTCCTGAGCGCTGCGGCGGATCCCGACGCGGTCCCGGGGGACACCGTTCGGACAGACTCGACGCGGCGCGCGCTGGACTACCTCCCCGGCATCCCGACCGATGGGACGGGCGTTGCGGCCGTCGAGCGGCGCCTGCCTGGCATTCGCGGCACGCGCGGTTCGTACTGGCAGCGGCAGACGACCCTGGACAGCACCGAGTACACGTACACCGTCCGCGAGGCCGTCGGCGGAGCGGACGTGCGCGTCCCGGCCATTCTCACGCTTGAGCAGTTTGTCGCCGCGCAGCGCCGCGCCTCGCTCACGAGCGGCTTCCGGACGCTCGCGTCGCAGCGTGCCGACCGCGGGCGCCGCCGCTCGGGCGTCGGCATCACGGTCGACATTCCTGGCGGCGAGCAGTCCGCGTTCCGGACGCTGTTCGGCAAGAACGAGGTCGACCTGACGGTCAACGGCCGCTCCAACGTCAACCTCGGCGTGGCGTACAACCAGAGCGACCTCCAGGACGCGCTTTCGGCGACGCCGGGCGGGTCGCTCGCGCCGGACTTCGCCCAGGAGCTCAACCTCAACGTCGCCGGAACGATCGGAGACAAGCTGCGCATCAACGTCAACTACGACACGGAGTCGCAGTTCAACTTCGAGAACCAGGTCTCGCTCGTCTATACGGGCTACGAGGACGACATTATCCAGCGGATCGAGGCGGGTAACGTGCTTCTCCAGACGCCGTCCGAGCTCATCCAGGGCGGGCAGCGCCTCTTCGGGCTCCGCACGGACCTCCGCCTCGGGCCGCTCGCGCTGACGGCCGTCGCGAGCCAGCAGGACGCCGAGACGTCCGAGGTCGTGATCGAGGGCGGCTCGCAGGCGACGCCGTTCTCGATTCCCCCGACCGACTACGAGGACAACACGCACTTTTTCCTCGCCTACGCCTTCCACAACACGTGGGACGGCTCGCACGTCGAGCCCGGCACGCGCACGCTCGCGCCGGGCTTCCGCGAGATCGTCGGCATCGAGGTCTTCCGTCACGACCAGAGCCTCACCACCACGCCCACGCCAGGCGAGGAGATCATCACGGCCGTCGCCCTCGCGGACCTCGCCGAGCCCGGCGGAGACGGCCCGACGCCGACCGGGCGCGAGACCGGACTTTCGGTCCTGCGCGGGGGGCGCGCCTATCTGGCTCAGTTCGAGGCTGCGGGTCTGGACCCCTTCCTCGACGTCCAGCTCCCGGACTCGACCATCGACGTCTACTCGGCCGCCGACCTCCGCCGCATCCGGACAGACCAGCAGCTCACCCTGAGCACGGAGTACGGGCTGCCGGCCGGCGCATCCGAGAGCGGCACCTTCCGCCGCCTCCGCCGCGACATCGACTACACCTTCGACGCCCAGCTCGGCACGCTCTCGCTGACGTCCGCGCTCCAGGAGAACGACTACCTCGCCGTCGCCTACCAGTACCGCCTCAACGACGCCGCCGGGACCATCCGCACCGTCGGCGACTTCGGGCTGAGCACCAACGACCCGCAGCGGCGGACGGTCCTGAAGCTGCTCCGCGCCAACAACCCGGTTCCGGCGCAGCCCGTGTGGGACCTCACGATGCGCAACATCTACCGCATCGGCGGGCGCTCGCTCAACGCGTCCGCGTTCACGCTCGGCGTGACCTACGAGGCCTCGGGCGGCAACCCGCAAACCGAGTTTCCCGACGTCACGTTCGGCAACGCCCAGACGCTGCTCCAGGTCCTCGGCCTCGACCGGACCAACATCCAAGGCGACCCGACGGCGGACGAGCTGTTCGACTTCGTGCCCGGCCTCACGGTCAACGCCGAGAGCGGGCGCATCATCTTCCCCGTTCGCCAGCCCTTCGGTGACTACCTCACCCGGCTCATCACCGAGCGCGTGGATGTCTCGGGCCAGCCCATCGAGGTCCTGCCCTCTGACGGCACGTCCCCGACTGACCTCGTGGCGCGGTATGCCTTCCCGCAGCTCTACACGCTCAAGCCTGCCGTCGCGCGGACGCAGCTGCCGGCGCTGAGCCGGTACCGCATCGGCGGCGAGTTTCGCTCGGCGACGCAGTCGGTCTTTAACGTCGGGTTCAACCTTGTGCAGGGCACCGTCCGCGTGACGTCCGGCGGGCAGCCGCTCGTCGAGAACACGGACTTCCGGGTGAACTACTCGGCCGGGACGGTCGAGATCATCAACCCGGCGCTGCTCCAGAACGGCCGCCAGGTGCGCGTGCAGGTGGAGCAGAACCAGATCGTCGCCATCGGCTCCAAGACGCTGCTCGGGCTCCGCGCCGACTACCGCCTCGCCGAGAACACGACCTTCGGCGGCACGCTCATGCGCCTCTCCGAGCGCCCGCTCGTCGACAAGTTCCGCGTCGGCGAGGAGGCCCT
>DASVSE010000488.1:0-2337 GCA_036388235.1 Rubricoccaceae bacterium
ACCGCCCCGCCCCGCGCCAGCGCCTCGCGCGGCCGCGCCTCGGACAGCCGCACCTCGGGCTGCACCGACACCGCGTCGGCCCGCGACACCTCAGACCGCCGCCCCTGTGGGTGGAAATGCCACGGCGGGCGCCTTCCGACCCGACTCGCTACGGGCAGATTCGCTCGCTGCTCGCCGCCCGCCGACGCCAGTCGAAGCGGCCCTCGGGCGCGTCTGGGCAGCCGTCGCAGCCGGCCTCGCCCCCGCCGGCCCGTTCCCCGCGCTCGACGCGCGCTTCGCCGGTGTTGTGTGGGACGCCCCCGCGAACCGTGCGCGGGCCGTCGACGACCTCATCGCGATGCGCCGTGCCGGTGTTCGGGCGGTCCGGACGGAGATCGTTGCCGACACGCTGCTGCTCAGCGTGGCGAGCCGCCTCGGGATCGCCTTCTACCAGGACCTGCCCGTCTACGGTCTGCCGACGGCGGACCTGCTCGCCCAGACGGACGCCGCCGGACGCGTGCTCGCTGCCGCGATCGCGCGCGGCCGGCCCTACGCGGCGGCTCGCCACTACGGCCTTGCAACCGCGTGCGACACGTCGGACCCGCGCGCCCGGCCCTATGCCGAGCGCCTGACGGAGATCGCCCACGCCGCAGGCGCGACGACGTACATCGAGACGCGCTTCCCGCAGTCCGAGCAACTCGCCGCTTCGGTGGATCTGGTCCTCGTCGACGGCGCCGACGGGCCGACCGAGGCGATCGCTGCATGGCGCGCGGCGCGCGACACGCCCGTGGGCCTCGCTGGTGTCGGCGCCGATGTCGTGCCAGGCCGCGACGGCGGCTGGCGGACACCTGGCAGCGCGTCCGCCCAGGCCCGGACACTCGAGACCGCGCTCACCGCCCTGCTGTCGCTTACCCGTCCGCCTGCGGTGACGTTCGTTGGCCGCTGGCGCGACGTCGAGGCCCGCCTCGACGCCCGTGCGCGTGTGAGCGGGACGCGCGACGGCCTCCACGACGCCTCGGGGACACCCCGCCCCGTCCTCCGCGTCGCCTCGGGCTTCTTTACGGGCACGCAGCGCGTGTTCGCCTTCGATGCCGGCCCCGACGCCTCGGAGCGGACGGGCGCGCCGGGCCTGCTCCTCGCCGGGTGGCTGCTCGTCGTTGGCCTCGGGGTGTTCATGGTCGCCGCCCCGCGCCTGGCGACGCTCGTCCCGCGCTACTTCGGCCGGCACGATCTCTACCGGGAGGCCGTCCAGCGCGGCTACGACCTCTCGGCCGGGCAGACCGCCCTTCTCGGTCTTGGTCTCGCGGCCGCGTTCGGCATCGCCACAGCGTCCGCGCTGCGCGCGCTCGGCCGGACCGACGCGCTCGTCGCCGCGACCGCGTCGTGGCCCGCAGCGGCACAGGAGCGGCTCGTCGGCCTCCTCGGGCACCCGCTCGGCCTCGCGGCCGTCCTCACGCTCCTCGCCCTTGCGTGGGGACTCTTGAACCTGATGTGGCTGGGCGTGCTCGTCGGGCGGCGCCGGCTGCGGCCGGGGCAGGCGGTCTCGCTCGTGGTGTGGAGCCGCTGGGCGTGGGCTCCGCTCATGGCCGCCGCGCTTCTGCTCGCCGGACTGAGCCCGCAGACGGCGACGGCCCTCGCGCCCGCCATTCTTGGCGTGGGGCTGCTCGCCGAGACGATCGCCGGCTACCGGATGCTCCTTGACTTCGCGTCCGTGACGCGAGTCCCACTCGGGCGGGCGCTCGCTGTCGGCTTCGGTCTACCGTTCGCGCTCGCCATCGCCGGTCTCGTCTGGCTGTCCGTTGCCGCGCGCCCCGAGGCCGCCTTCGTCTGGCACCTCGCCACGCGCGGCTGAGCGGGAGGCCGGTGCGTTTCCCCGAGTTCTCCCCGGTGAGGCGCGGCCGCAGGTCTGTTCTTGGAGCCAAACGCCTACGCCCCCCGCATGCAGCTCCGCAACGTCGCCATCGTCGCCCACGTCGACCACGGCAAGACCACCCTCGTCGACTCCCTCCTCTGGCAGTCCGGCACCTTCCGCGACAACGAGACCGTCGCCGACCGCGTCATGGACTCGATGGACCTCGAGCGCGAGAAGGGGATCACGATCATGGCCAAGAACACGGCCGTCCGCTACCTCCGCGACAGCGGCGAGGAGGTCAAGATCAACATCGTCGACACCCCCGGCCACGCCGACTTTGGCGGCGAGGTCGAGCGGACGCTCCGCATGGTCGACGGCGTGATGCTCCTCGTCGACGCCGCCGAAGGGCCGCTCCCGCAGACGCGCTTCGTGCTCTCGAAGGCCCTCGCGCTCGGCCTGCCGGCCATGGTCGTCATCAACAAGATCGACCGCCAGGACGCCCGCCC
>DASVSE010000489.1:0-2095 GCA_036388235.1 Rubricoccaceae bacterium
TCCCGAATGCGTTCGTCGCGACGACGAGGTCCAGACGGCCCGTCAGAAAGCGCTCTTGCACGTCGCTTCGCTCGGCGTCGGGCAGGCCGGCGTGGTACATCTCGCACGGGCGGCCCGAGACCTCGCGAACGAGGCGCATGAGCATGTCGGCCTCCTTGCGCGTCGAGACGTAGAAGAGACCCGCTTCGCCCTCGTGCTCGGCGAGGAACGAGGCGAGGGCCTGCTTCTTCTCGGCCGCACCGGGCGTGCTGCGGACCTCGAAAAAGAGGTTCGGGCGGTTGAAGCCCGTCACCAGGTGATCGGGGGTGCGGAGGGCGAGCTGGGCCGCGATGTCGGTCTGGACGCGCGGCGTCGCCGTGGCCGTCAGGGCGACGCACGGCGGGCTGCCCATCGCCTCGCGGGCCTGCGCGAGGTGCAGGTAGTCCGGCCGGAAGTCGTGGCCCCACTGGCTCACGCAGTGCGCCTCGTCCACGGCGAGCAGGGCGACGTGCGCCTCGCGGAGTGTCCGCGCGAAGCTGGGCACGCGAAGGCGCTCGGGCGCGGCGTAAATCATCGTCAGGCGACCGGCGCGCAGGTCGTCCAAAACCTCGCGCTGCTCGGCCTGGCTCTGCGACGAGTTGACGAAGCGTGCCGCAATGCCGCGTGCGCGGAGCGCGTCCACCTGGTCCTTCATCAGCGCGATGAGCGGACTCACGACGACCGTCACGCCGCGCGGTTGAAGAAGCGCCCCGAGCTGGTAGATGAGACTTTTGCCCGCGCCGGTCGGCATCACGATGAGCGCGTCTCGACCCTCGACGACAGGTCGCAGGGCGGCTTCCTGGCCCGGCCGTAGCACGTCGAAGCCGAAGTACCGCTGCAGTGCCGCCTCGACGGCGCCGCCCCGCACAAAGGCGTCGGCCGCGCCGGTCGCATCGGCGCCGGGGGAACCCGGACCAGGGCGGGACGCCGCCGAGGTGGGCGGCCGGGCAGCGGTCGGGGAAGCGGGCACGGAAGAGGCGGCGGGAAGGGGACAAGCTACGGGCCACAGTCTGCGACGCGCGGCTGACACCGTGGCGTCACGCGTGGCCCGCCGGTCGAGCTACTGCCACCGGACCGAGACGCGGATGCGCGTGTCCCCGTCGCCGAACCGGAGGGACGTCGAGTCGCCCGCAGCCGCGTCGCCGACGCGCGACGCCAGGGCCGCGATCTCGGTCACGAACAGGTCGTCATCGTCATCGAAGCCGCCCGAGTCGTGGTCAGCGACGACGATCCGCAGCGGCGCTCGGACCGATAGCGGAACGGACGAACTCACCGAAAGCGTCACTGGAAGCGTATCCGGTCGCACATTTTCGGCGACGCGCGTCCGGACGAGCACGCTGCGGTAGCCGAGCGGACCCGGTGGCGCTCCGTCGACGACGTCGACGTAGATGTCGGGCGGATTGGGCGAGAGCGAGCCGTCCCACGCCGTCTCCAGCGGCAGCCGCTCCACGACGACGCCCGTCACGACGGCGTGCGCGACGGCCTCCCGGGTCGGAGGCCCACAGCCGACGCTCGCGCACAGAAAGAGCAGGGCGGCCGAGCGGAGCATAGCGGCGGGACGGGGCCTGCAAGATCGCCTCACATGGCGACAGATATGGCGTCAGCCCGGCACGACGTGCTCGGCGAGAACGCGCTCGACGTCGGCGACGAGCGGGTCCCAGTCGGCCTCGGGACGCTTGGTGACGGTGACAAAGGCTGGCACGACGAGGACCGATGTGACACCTCCGAGGGCGAACAGGGCCGCCCCAAGTGGATCTGAGGCCGCCTCCGCGGCCGAGTGAAACGCGAGGAGCCCGCTTGGAATCGCCGTTGCGCCCTCGAGGCGGAACATGAGCGCGTCGGGATTGGGGGTAGGGCGGACGGAAACGGTCACGGCGGGGAGGGGAGGCGTCCGGGAATATCCGACCTGCGCGCCCGCCCCGCCCGGCCGGCAACCCGACGGCGCGATGCGGGTACAGTGCGCTTCCCCTCCAGACGAATGCCCGATGCCCGACCCGTCGAGTCGCCTTCCCGCTCCTGTCGAGACGCCGTCGCCGGTGCTCGACCCTGACGCCCGGCGCGTCGACACGGCCCATCA
>DASVSE010000490.1:0-1534 GCA_036388235.1 Rubricoccaceae bacterium
GAGCGCTTTGCTGTCGCCCCGCAGCCCACCCTCCTCGCGGTCGAGCCGGTGGCGCCCGACTCGACCACGCGCCCAGACTCGACCGCTGGCCCCGACTCGACCACTCGCCCGCGACGCAGCACCGAGCGACCGCCGACGTTCTGGACGACGGCCCTCGACACCGTCCCTCCTGCCCCGCGGTCGGTCCGGGCACTGTCGGACCGCCGTGTCGCGGTCCGCTTCTCCGAGGCCGTTCGCCTGCGTGATGTCCGCGCATTCACGCTCGAAGACTCCGTGTCGGGCCGTGCCGTGGGCGCCCGGGCGGGCATTCTGGCCGCGAGCCCCGCCGAGATCGTCGTCGTCGCCGACGCTCCGCTCGCCGCCGTTCCACACCGGGTCCGCCTCGCCTCGCCTACTGCCGTCGCCGACTCGGCGGGCACGGCTGCGCGCCCGTTCGCGCTCACCGTCACACCGGCGGCGCGGCCGGACACAACGATCGTGCGCTTTCTCGGCGTCGAGCCTGCGCGCGACTCCCTCCTCGCTCCCGGCGATGCCGTGACGCTGCGCTGGTCCGCCCCGCCCGACTCGGCCGCCCTCGCGGCCGTCCGCATCACGGGCCCACAGGGCGCCGATGTGCCCGTCCCCTTCGAAACCGACGACGGCGTGCGCTTCCGGCTCACGCCATCGGGTGCGGGCGTGTTCACGGTCGCCCCGATCACCGGAGCCGCCGGCGCTCGGCGCTTTACCGTCCTCGGCCCCGACGCCCTGGGCAGCGTCGTCGGTCGCGTCGTAGACACCGCGGGCCGCCGTGTCGTCGTCGAGGCCGCCGCCGAGGGACAGGCGTTCGGTCCCGCCGTGCGCCGAGCAGTCGCAGGGCCGGATGGACAGTTCGAAATTGCCGGCCTGCGCCCCGGGCCGGTCCGCCTGCGCCTCTTCGCCGATGCGAACGGCGACGGCCAGTGGACGGGCGGCCGCCTCGCGCCTTATGCGGCACCCGAGGCCCTCGCGTTCGTGACCGAGCCCGCCACCGTCCGCGCCCGCTGGGACGCCGACGTCGGCGAGCTCCGCCTCTCCCCCCGCCCGGGTCTTCCCGGTGATGCGCCATGACCGAGCTGACCCCGATTCTGACGAGCGACGGCATGCGAGCGGCCGAAGCCGCGACGGTCGAGCGGTGGGACCTCCCGGCCCGCGTGCTGATGGAGTCGGCCGGCCGCGCCGCGGCCGATGTCGTCGTGGATGTGCTCGGCGGACAGCCGCGCGGCGCCCGCGTCGCCGTCGTGTGCGGACCGGGCGACAACGGAGGCGACGGCTTCGTCGTCGCCCGCGTGCTCCACGCCGTCGGGGCGTCGGTGACGGTCGTTGCGCTCTCAGCGCCGCGCGAGAGCCCCGGCCGAGCCGCCAACCTCCGCCTTGCCGAACGCCTCGCCGAGACGACGCCCGAGTCGTTCCGCCTCGCCATGGCCGACGACGCCGCGGGACCGTTCGACGCCGTCGTGGACGCCTTGCTGGGCATCGGCGCGACGGGCAGTCTCCGCACCGACGTGGCCAGTCTGGC
>DASVSE010000491.1:0-1839 GCA_036388235.1 Rubricoccaceae bacterium
GAGACCTACGGCCAGTATGCGTACGTCGTCAACGAGCGCGGGCCGATGCAGATCGTGAGCCTCGCCGACCCGACGCGGCCCGTTGTCGTGGGGCAGCTCAACACGCAGCCGGGCGTTGCGCAGGGCGGCCAACACACGCACTCGATTGTCGGGGACCGGCTGTACGTCCATGGCGGGCGCTCGCCGGGCGGGATCCGGGTGTACTCGCTCGCCAACCCCGTCGCGCCGGTCCTGCTCGGAGCCTATCAACCGTTTTACGTCCACGACATCGGCGTCCACGGCACGACCCTCTACGCGGCGGCGATCTATGGCGAGGGCATCGACATCGTCGACGCGTCGAACCCTGCGGCGATGACGCGGCGGGGGCTGTTCAACTACCCCGGCTCTGGCGCGCACAACGTCTGCCTCACCACGGACGGCCGCTACGCATTCGTCGGCGACGAGATCGGTACGTCTGGCAAGTGGACGCGCATTTTCGACGTGCAGGACCCCAACAACGTCGAGATGGTGGGCCAGATCATCGTCGACGGCGCCGCCGTCGTGCACAACTGCTACGTCCGCGGCAACCGGCTCTTCCTCGCGCACTACACCGAGGGCCTGCGCGTGTTCGACATCACGGCGCCGCGAACGCCGGTCGAGGTCGCGTTCTACGACACGTACCCTGGCGCGGGGTACGGCTACAACGGCGCGTGGGCCGTCTACCCGTACCTGCCGTCCGGTCGGATCCTGGTGTCGGACCGGACGGGCGGCATCTCGGTCGTCCGGTTAACGTCCCCTGTCTCGGGCGAAGCGGGCGTGTCAGACGCGTTAGGCCCGGTCACAGTCGGCCCGAACCCGGTTCGCGACATGGCCCGGGTGCACTTCGAGACGGCCGCGCCGGCGAGCGCCCGCGTGTCCGTCGTGGATGTGCTCGGGCGGGAGGTGGTGGTGCTCGCGGATGGGCGCCGCGCGGCTGGCCGGCAGACAGAGGCGCTCGACGGACGGGCGCTGCCGCCTGGGGTCTACCTGGTTCGGGTGGCGGTGGATGGGCAAGCGCAGCAGTCCGCCCTCGTCACGGTTGCCCGCTGACAGGCCGGTCGTGCCGGGATAAACGACTGACGGCCGCCCCGGTGATCGGGACGGCCGTCGGCAGTCGATTCTCGGTCCGGCTACTCGGCCGGGCCCATCTGGTCTGGTGCCTCGTCGCGCGGGACGACCTCGAACGAGATCTGCGCCGTGCCTGCGCCGCGCATCTGGAGGTAATCGGCGGCGGCACCGGAGACGTCGAGGACGCGGCCGCGGTGGAACGGGCCCCGGTCGTTGACGCGGACGTAGACGACGCGTCCATTGCGCTCGTTGGTCACCCGGAGGACGGTCCCGAAAGCCAGTGTCCGGTGGGCGGCCGTGAAGGCGGCCCGGTCGTAGCGGGCGCCTGAGGCTGTCGGACGGCCGTGAAGCGAGGCGGCGTAAAAGCTGGCGACACCTCGGCGGGCTTCGGCGCGGCGGCCACCCGGCGTAACGGTCTGGGCGGACGCGGCGGGGGCGGCGAAGGCAGCCGCGAGGACGGCGAGAAGGACGAAACGGCTCACATAGGAGTCGGAGGGCGAAACAGCGGAGGCCGGCAGGGTGCAGGCCCGGCCCCGTCGTCGGGGCCGCACCCAAAGGATAGGGCACGGCTGCGCCCCCTGCCTTCGCAAAGCCCCCACGGGCTACAATGGGCGCGCTACCGTCCCACCGGGGCCGATCTCGCCGCAGTTCTTCACACGACACGCACGGTCAGATGCTTGCAAACGGGGCGTCTATCTTGCATCTCCCGCCGCGTCCCCTGCTCCGCCGATGACCTCCGTCGCCCTCGCCGTC
>DASVSE010000492.1:0-1643 GCA_036388235.1 Rubricoccaceae bacterium
CTCTCGGCCGAGCCGCGAATCACGTGGACGCCCCGCGAGGCGCTTGGCTTCACGCTCGGCGCCGTCATCGCCGCCCGAACGGACATCCTTGCGCCCGCGGACCGACCGGCCGGTGCGTTCGTCGTCCGCGTACCCACCGAGGCGCGCGTGACGCTCGCCGGCCGCCTCTCGCTGACGGCCCGTGCCGAGGTGGCGAGCGTCCGCCTGCGCGGGGCGGGCGGGACGGGCCTCGCCCTCTTCGAACTCACCGAGGGCCGCGGCCCCGGCGTCTCGGCCCTGTGGGGCGTGACGGCCCAGATCGGCCTTACGGAGCGCCTCCGCGGGACCGTCGTTTACGACGCCCGCGCGCCCGCCGCGGCGCCCATCGTCCAGACGGTTCGTGTCCAGCTCTCGGCCGTGTTCTAACGGCCGCGCCGCCTTGCATTTCTCCGCGCGCCGTCTCACCTTGCCGCCCCTCCCGCCATGCCCTCGATGCAGCTCTTCAACTTCCTCACCGGCGCCAAGCCGCCGCTGATCACGCAGAGCCTGCGCGGGCTGGCCGACATGCTGGACACGGCCTCGGTGATGTTCGCCGCGGCGACGGCCGTGCTGCTGGACAACGAAGCCCTCGACCTCGACCTCTCCGCGCTCGACGCGAGCATCAACGCGCGCGAGCGCCAGATCCGCCGCGCCGTCTCGGACCACGTCTCATCGGACCCGCGCGACCAGATGGCGCTGAGCCTCATCCTCGTCTCGATCGTCCAGGACGCCGAGCGTTGCGGCGACCTCGCCAAAAGCCTCGCCAAGACGGCCGACCTCGCCGCGCACCCGCGCATGGGGCCCCACGTCGAGGCCCTCCGCCCGATCCGCGACCGCGTCCAGGACACGTTCCCACGCGTCCGCGCCGCCTTTCTCACGTCCGACACCGAGTCGGCCCGCGCCGTGATGGAGGAAAACGACGCGACGAAGGCGCTGACGGGCGACTACCTCAAGCGCCTCGCCTTCGCCGACGACCTCTCGCCGAATCTCGCGGTCGTGCTCGCCGTCGGCAGCCGCATGATCGGGCGGACGGGCTCGCACCTGTCGAACATCATCTCGTCGGTCGCGCTTCCATTCGACCAGATCCGCCGCTCGCCGACTTGGAACGACGAGGTGTAATACGGGAGAGGGAGCTGACCCGCGGGCCCGCTCCCTCTCGTGCACGACATCAGTACAGACGCTTTAAACGGCGGCCTCGGTCAGAGCCGGGTAGTCCGTGTAGCCCTGCTCGAAGCCGTTCGGGCCAGGGGCGTAGAACGTGCTCGGGTCCGGGTCGGCGAGCGGCGCACCCGATGCGAAGCGCTCGACGAGGTCCGGGTTCGAGATGAACGGCCGGCCGAAACCGACAAGGTCCGCGCCGCCCGCGGCGAGCAGGGCCTCAGCCGTCTCGGCCGTGAAGCCGCCCGTGCGGATGAACGTCCCCGGGAAGCCGCCACGGATCGCGTCGACCGTCGCGTCGGGCACAGCTGCTCCGCCCATTGCCGAGTGATCCACCATGTGGATGTACCCGACACCTTGCGCCGCCAGCTCGCGGGCAATGTGCGCGACGGCTTCATCGACGCCCTCATAGGCGGCGAGGTCGCCGGCCTGGCTGTGCGGCGAGAGGCGGACGCCCGTCCGCTCGG
>DASVSE010000493.1:0-3338 GCA_036388235.1 Rubricoccaceae bacterium
ACCGGCAAGCGCCGCAGCACCGAAGGCAGCGAGGAAAAGGGAGCGAGCGGTCATCGGGGCGGGGGAGAGGAACCCGAAGGTCACTCCGCCCGCCCCGAACTCCTAGACGTCTGCCTCGATGCGGACCGGGACGCGCACGCGGTCCCACGCGAACGTCAGGGTCGCCGCCGTATCCGAGACGTCGTCGAAGGCGATCTCGAAGGTCTCGACGGTGTGCGGAAACGGCTCGGGCGTGGCCGTTACGCGGAGTACGTCCTGAGCCGCGTCGTAGCGGTACGCGCCCCACTGCTCAGCCGTACGGTTGAAGACGAGCGTCCACTCGGCCGGACCGGGGATCGCGAAGACGGAATAGGTGCCGGCGGCGAGCGGCTGCCCGGCGACGCGCACGGGACCCGAGACCGTGATCGTGGTCGCCTCGTTGGCGCCGAGGCGCCAGACCTGACCGTAGGGAACGAGCGAGGTCGTGTCGGGGCCGAACACGTCACGGCCGCGGACGCTCGGGCGGCCGTAGGTCAGCGTCACATCGGCCGTGCCAATGGTCTGGCCGACGAGGGCGTTGGGGCTCGGGCGCACCTCGGACGAGGCGCGCGTCTGGGCGACGACGGAGGGCGCGGCGAGCGCGAGGACGAGGCTGAGAAGCAGGAAACGCATGGCGGAGCGAGAGTGGACCGGAAAAGGACCGGACACGCGTGAAGCGAAAAGGGTTCGCGGGCAGAATAGCCGGAAACGCGCCGGGGCGCTCTGCTCGTGCAGAACGCCCCGGCGCGTGGTGCCGTCCGGCGGTCAGATTACCAGAGGCGGATGCGGTCCTCGGGCGCGACGTACATCGGGTCGCCCGGCTGGACGTCGAAGGCCGTGTAGAACGCGTCGAGGTGGCCGAGCGGGCCATTGGCGCGGTACTCGCCCGGCGAGTGCGGGTCCGTCTGGAGCTGCTGGCGGAGCGCGGCCTCGCGGGCCATCGAGCGCCACGCGCCGGCCCAGCCCATGAAGAAGCGCTGGTCGCCCGTAAAGCCGTCGATGACCGGGGCCTGCTCATCCTGCGAGACCGTCCCGTCCTGATTCTTGTCGAGCGAGCGCTGGTAGGCGCGGTAGGCCATCGTGAGGCCCGAGAGGTCGGCGATGTTCTCGCCGAGCGTCAGGCGGCCGTTGACGTTCGCGTCCGGGAACGGCGCGTAGGCGTCGTACTGCGCCGCGAGGCGGTCGGCGCGCTCCTCGAAGGCCGCGCGGTCGGCGTCGGTCCACCAGTTGCGGAGGTTGCCCTGCGCGTCGTACTGGCTGCCCTGGTCGTCGAAGCCGTGCGAGAACTCGTGCCCGATGACGGCGCCGATGCCGCCGTAGTTGATCGCGTCGTCGGCCTCGACGTCGAAGAACGGCGGCTGGAGGATGGCGGCCGGGAAGACGATCTCGTTGAAGGCCGGGTTGTAGTACGCGTTGACGGTCTGCGGCGTCATGCCCCACTCGGTCCGGTCGGGGGAGGTGCCGAGCTTGGACATCATGTCGGTGTAGGCCCACGCCGACGCGTTCCGGAGGTTGCCGACGAGGTCGTCGTCCTCGACGTCGAGGCCCTCGTAGGCCTCCCACTCGGTCGGCGCGCCGATCTTGTACGTGTACGTGTTGAGCTTGTCGAGCGCGCGCTGGCGCGTCTCGGGGCTCATCCAGGCGAGGTCCGTGATGGACGCCCGGAAGGCCTCGCGGAGGTTGCCGATGAGCGCGTCCATGCGCCCGGCGGCGGCGGCGGGGTAGTGGCGAGCGACGTAGACGCGCCCGACCGACTCGCCGAAGGTGCCGGCCGTCGCAGCGACGGCCTTCTTCCAGCGCGGGCGGTCCTGCTGCTGGCCCGAGAGCTGGCGGCCGTAGAAGTTGAACCGCGCGTTGGCAAAGGCGCTCGGGAGGACGCCCGCGGCCTCGCTGAGCGTCTGCACGCGCGCGTAGTCATTCCACGTCTGAAGCGGGACCGCGGCCATGAGGCTGTCGAGGCGCGAGAAGAACGGCGGCTGCGCGACGACGACGGAGTCAATGCGGCCATCGAGGTCCATCTCGTCCAGCATGTCGCCGAAGCGGAGGTTCGGATAGGCGGCCTCAAAGCCGCTCACCGACATCGGGTTGTAGGTCGCCTCGGGGTCACGGTTCTGGACGCGCGTCCACTGCGCGCGGGCGAGGTCCGTCTCGAGCGCGACGACGCGCGCGGCGCGGCCGGCCGCATCGTCGGTGTCGTCGATGTCTTCAGCGTTGGCGAGCGTGAAGAGCGTCGTGAGGTACGTCAGGTAGCCGGCCCGGGCGTCGGCGAAGCGGTCTTCGAGGTAGTAGCTGCGGTCGGGCAGGCCCGTGCCGCTTTGGACGACGTTGAAGACGTAGCGGCTGGAGTTCTTGTCGTCCACGCCGACGTACATCCCGACGGGGCTCGGACCGAAGGTGCGGCCGTTCTGGGCAAAGTAGCGGACGAGGTCCTCAGCGTCGTCGACGTCGTCGATGCGGTCGAAGTCGTACTCGAGCGGCTCGAGGCCGAGTCGCTCGACGCGCGCCGAGTCCATGTACGCCGTGTAGTAGTCGCCCACGCGGCGGGCGTCGCGGTCCTCGACGCGTCCCGCGGCGGCGTCTTCGATGATTGCGCGCACGTGCCGCTCGGCGGCGTCGCCGAGGACGTCGAACGAGCCAAACCGCGAGCGGTCGGCCGGGATCTGGGTCGTGGCGAGCCAGCCGCCGTTGGCGTAGCGGAAAAAGTCGTCCTGCGGGCGGACGGCCGGGTCCAGATTGGCGCGGTCGATGCCGGAGCGCATCGTCTGCGCCTGGGCCGCCGGGGTGAGGACGGCCGGAGCCGCCAGGATCAGCGCGGCAAAGGCCGCGGACGCGTAAGCGCGCATAGAGCGAGTGGAGAGGAGTCGGGGAAAGATCGGGCCGTGTGCTAAAAATGCAACACCCTCGGCAGAGACCGGTTGCGCTACCGAACGCCGGGCGACGCGCGCGCAGTGCCCGGAGACGCGCGCTGAGGCCCCGGCGCGGAGCGACCTTCGGGCCTCCGCACTCCCACGCGCTCATGGACCCCGGCCTCCACGTCACGCAAGCGATCAACCACCTCCGCAAGGTGATCCGGTACGTGCCCTTCGTCGTCGAGGACGGCCCCGACGGCCCCGAGGCGACCGTCGCGCTGACGCCCGAGGACTGGGGCGTCGTCGCGGACGCGCTGTTCCACATGGACACGCCCCGCGAGGTCTTCCCCGCCACCATCACGGACTACCGGCTCGCCGACGACGGCCGCCTCATCGAGCTCGACACGGCCGACGGCACCACCATCAGCGTCGAGGCGGGCTGAGCGCGCCGCTCCACGCGACCACCGCGTG
>DASVSE010000494.1:0-6033 GCA_036388235.1 Rubricoccaceae bacterium
CAGGTCAAGTTTCTCTTCGTCACCGGCGGCGTGACGTCCTCGCTCGGCAAGGGCATCGTCTCGGCGAGCCTCGGGCGCCTGCTCGAAGCGCGCGGCCTTCGGGTCACGATCCAGAAGTTCGACCCGTACCTCAACGTCGACGCGGGGACGATGAACCCGTACGAGCACGGCGAGGTGTACGTCACCGACGACGGCGCCGAGACGGACCTCGACCTCGGCCACTACGAGCGCTACCTCGGCGTGCCGATGTCGCAGGCCAACAACGTCACGACGGGCCGCGTGTACTCGGGCGTCATCGCCAAGGAACGGGCAGGCGCCTACTTGGGCAAGACGGTCCAGATTGTCCCCCACGTCATCGACGAGATCAAGGGTTGGATGCGCCGGCTGGCCGAAACGGGCGACTACGACGTCATCATCACCGAAATCGGCGGGACCGCGGGCGACATCGAGTCGCTGCCGTACCTCGAAGCGATCCGCCAGATCTCGCTCGAAGAGGGACGCGCGCACACGGCGCTCGTTCACCTCACGCTCGTGCCGTACCTCGCCGCCGCCGGCGAGCTCAAGACCAAGCCGACGCAGCACTCGGTCAAGACGCTCCAGAGCTACGGCCTCCAGCCGGACGTGCTTGTGTGCCGAAGCGAGTACCCGCTCGACGACGACATCCGGCGCAAGATTGCGCTCTTTTGCAACGTCGAGCCGCGCGCCGTCGTGGCGAGCCTCGACGCCGAGTCCATTTATGAGGTCCCGCTTCTGCTCCGTGATCAGAAGCTCGACGAGGTCGTGCTGGAGCGCCTCGGCCTCGCAGATGCGCTGGCCACGGACCCCGATGCCGATCTCGCCGGGTGGGTCGAGACGCTCCGGCGGCTCAAGAACCCCGGTGGGCAGGTGACGGTCGCGCTCGTCGGCAAGTACGTCGAGCACCAGGACGCGTACAAGTCTATCTCGGAGAGCCTCTTGCTCGCGGCTGCCCATGCCGGCGTGCAGGTCGAGGTTCGGGCCGTCCTCTCCGACGGGCTGACGGCCGACAACGTCGGCGAGGCGCTCGCGGGCGTCTCCGGCGTCTTGGTCGCTCCCGGCTTCGGCGACCGCGGCATCGCGGGCAAGATCGAGGCCGTCCGGTGGGCGCGCGAAGGCAGCATCCCGTTCTTCGGCATCTGCCTCGGCATGCAGGTCGCCGTGATCGAGTTCGCGCGGACGGTCTGCGGCCTTGCTGGCGCCAACTCGACCGAGTTCGACCCGGACGCGCCGTTCCCGGTGATCTCGATGATGGCCGAGCAGAAGACGGTCACCGACAAGGGCGGCACGATGCGCCTCGGCGCGTACCGCTGCAGCCTTGAACCGGGCTCGCTCGCCGCCCGTCTCTACGGGACCGATGCCAGCGACGCGGCGAGTGTGATGGAGCGCCACCGCCACCGCTACGAGGTCAACAACGACCTGCGCTACAAGCTCCGCGAGGGCGGGATGTTGCTCTCGGGCCTCTACGCCGAGAAAGACCTTGTCGAGATCGTCGAGTTGCCGCAGACAGGCGTCTCGCAGGGCGACGGTGCGGACGGGCCCGTCCACCCGTGGTTCGTCGGGGTGCAGTTCCACCCCGAGTACCGGTCGACGGTGAGCGACCCGCACCCGCTGTTCGTAGGGTTTGTCGAGGCGGCCGTCGCGCAGGCTCGGTCGGCCGGCTGCTTCGAGGCCCCGCAGGCGCCGAGCCGGACCCGCAAGGTCCGCCGCGCGAGCGCCCGTGTGCTCGACGAGGGCTGACAGAGCAGTGGGCGCGTGTCGCCCCCTGCTTACTCGCCCGTCTCCGTCCAGCGGTACAGCACCAAGCGGCTGTCGGCGGACTGCAGGATCCCGCTCGGGCGCTGCATCAGGACGGCGAGCTCGACCGTCGCCTCGACCCGCCGTACGGCTAGGTCGATGGGGATGTAAGGCAGCCGGCCCCACGGACGCGGCGAGACGAGAACCCGCTGAAGCGTGCCCGAGGGGTCATAGACATCAATCCGGACGTGGTCGGCGCGCATGTTGACCACGAGCAGGCGATCGCCGAGGGCCGCGGCACTGGACGTGAGCAGCGGCGGCTGTTCAACCTCACCGCGCATGAACTGCGCCGACCGGGCAAACTCGGGCGACGAGAAGCCGTGGAGCGCGAGCGTGTCGAGGCGCGGCCCCGAACCCGGGGCCCACACGTCAATGACAGGGCGGTAGCCACTGAGCGCGAGCACGCGCGGTCCCCACGCCTTCAGCAAACCTGTCGCTCGCCAGGCAGCCCCCCGGAGCGCATGGCGGCTAGCGACACGGCCACGTGGGTCCAGGCGAAACAACCACGGCGTGTTCCCCTCCGCGCCACCGCCCGTTCGGACAAACACGTCGGTGTCGGTGACGAGGACCGCCGCGGCACTGTCCGGGACCGGGAGGTGACGGACCGCACCGCTGCTGTCGAGCGGAACGAAGGCGAGGCGGCCCAGGCCGCGCTCCAGAACAACGGCGGTATCGCCCCGCACGCCGGCGAGATAGGGATACGACTCGGGCCCGCCGCCAGTCGAGATGTGGCGCGCCTGGCGACCAGAGGAAGTAAACAGTCGAATACTTCCCTCTTTAGTATCGACCACGACGATCCGGGCGTCCGCGCCCTCGCCGGTCCACGCGATGGTCGTCGGGAGCGCCATCGGGTCATCAGCGCGTGGCGCGGCCTCCCACCCCAGCGCGAGCGTATCGACGGGAACCGTCTCCGCGAGGGCAACCGATGCCGAGTCGGTCGGGGCGATGGACGTGTCACTTTGGCGCCCGCTGGACGGCAGGCAGCCCGCTAGCCCGATCAGAAGCAGGATCCAGGCAGAAGCAGGAGTCATCCGAGCGGCGACGCCGCGAACCCAAGTCACGGTCATCCGGTCGTGGTGCCAAGCGTGACGCGGGCGGTCGTCGTTTCGCCTTCTCGGATGAGGCCGAGCTCGACCGTGTCGCCGGGGCGGTTGTCCACGAGGCGTTGACGGACGTCCTCGTTCGTGCGGACGGCCGCCCCCCCGATGGAGACGATGACGTCGTACGGCCGAAGACCGGCGCGGGCGGCGGGACTGTTTTCGTCGACCGATGCGACGATGAGGCCGGCCGAGTTGTCGAGGCCAAGCTGGCGCACCATGCGGTCCGTTAGCGGACGGACGTTGAGGCCGGTGTAGAAGGCGCGGTCCACGCGGCCCGTCGAGCGAAGCTCTTCGACGACGCGCTGGATGCGCCACGCCGGGACGGCAAAGCCGAGGCCGACCGAGCCGCCGCTCTGCGAGTAGATGAACGTGTTCATGCCCATCACACGGCCCGCTGCGTTGACGAGTGGCCCGCCCGAGTTGCCGCTGTTGATCGCCGCATCCGTCTGGATGAGGTCGCGGAACGTCCGGCCCTGCTGAGCCGGAAAGTCGCGGCCGATGGCCGATACGACGCCAACCGTGACCGTCGGCTCGGCCGCCTCGAAGAGGCCAAACGGGTTGCCGAGGGCGATGGCCCACTCGCCGACGGCCGGGTCGTGCTCGGGATCGAAGGCGAGAAACGGCAACACGCCCTCGGGCTCGACCTTCAGGAGCGCGATGTCCGTCTCCGCGTCCGATCCGACGAGGCGCGCGTCGAGCGTGGTCCCATCGGGGAAGGCAACGGTGATCTTGCTTGCGTTTCCGGCCACATGGTCGTTGGTAACGATGTAACCGTCCGGCGACACGATGAAGCCTGACCCGAGGCCTTGCACCTGCTGCTCGTAGACGCGGCTGGGGACGCCACCGAAAAAGTCGGCGAACGGGTCGCGGACGCGCACCTGGCGGACCTCAATGACATTCACCGACACAACTGCGGGGCTCGCTGCCTCCACGGCGGCTGTGATGGCCGTTCGCCGCTCGGTCGCAATCTGACCGGCC
Organism: Rubricoccaceae bacterium; assembly: GCA_036388235.1. Classification (GTDB taxonomy): domain Bacteria; phylum Bacteroidota; class Rhodothermia; order Rhodothermales; family Rubricoccaceae; genus DASVSE01. Next base: position 3,891 of record DASVSE010000494.1, read on the forward strand.
GCGGGGGGTGAGGCGACGCCGAGCGGCGTCTGGGCAACGGCCGGAGCCTGCGCCGCCGTGGCGAGCAGGACCGCAGCGAGTGCAGCGAGCGAAAAACGAGGCGTTGGCATCGGAGCGAGGCAGGACGGGAGCAGGGTACGGCCCCACGGGCAGGTGGGTTCGGACCGCCCGCTCGTGGTTCCGAGAGAACGGTGGAACTGTCTTATTCGCGCAGCACGATCTCACGCGACGACTCGGCCTCCTGTCCACCAATGCGGTCTGCGACGCGCAGCACGAGCCGGTAGCGCCCCGAAGGCAGGCCGGATGCGTCGAGCGCGAGCAGAAGTGCGTCAGTTGCGGTTGATCCCTGAAGCTCGATGGCCGTCGCGACGCCGGCCGGACGGCGTCCGAACAGCCGGTCCGCCATCCGGCGCAGGCCGGAGCCGGTCTCGGCTGGCACAAGCCCGACCTCGGCCTCTGCATCGGTTCGCCCGTCGCGGAGCGCGAGCCCATAGACCTCGGCATACACCGAAAGTCGGGCCGCACGCGCGAGCGTGTCGGCAATGAGGGGGATGATCCGCTCGCCGCGGCGCATCACCCCGGCGCCGTCTCCGCCAACAAGCATCACATCGCTCAGTCCGAACCCCTCCGAGAGCGGCTCGACCTGTGCCTCCGCTGCCGCAAAGCGCTCGGGCGCTTCAGCGACCCACTCGGCCCGAATGGTGGTCGGTGTGCTCGCAAGCCCGACAACGGCCGCGCCCCCCTCCGCGACGCGGCGATCGTCGACGAAAACCGCCGCGCGGGCATACGGCGGGACCTCAAATGCCACGACAGCTTCGGGCTGGCCGGACGCGCTGCGGAACCGCGCGACGACTAGCGGGAGACTGAGCGCAAGCGTGTCCGCAAACGATTCAGGCGCGTCGCGTTGCAGAATGCGGTCCTGCGTGACGTAATCGTCTGACGACGCGCGACCCGTGGGCGTAGCGTAGGCCGAGGCAGGCGGGCTGTAGGTGCGGTACCGGCCCGAGCGGGCTGCGTCGTCGAAGACGAATCGCGTGCCGTCCTGGACCTCATCGTACTCCCACACGACGAACGCCGCGAGTTCGTCACCGTCATACGCCGGAGCGGCGTCGGTAGGCGTGAAACCGGCCTCGCGGTCGGGCCGGCCGTAGCGGACCCACACGCGGCCGCGGTCGGTCTCGGCACCGCGCCGCGGGTGCTCGGAGAACAGGTCGCCGAGCGGGCGCCCGAACAGGGCGTCTGCTTCGAGGACGCGGGCGAGGTGTTCGAGACGGCGCTCGCTCGTGACCGTGATGCGGCGCGGGTCCTCGCGCTCCCAGAAGCGCTGCGCGAACGCGTCCCGGTCCGCCAGATATGCGGCCAGGCTGTCGGGCGACAGGAGCGGAGTGAGGTCGTCAAACCGTGCACGCTCGGCGGGCGGGAGCCCGGCGAGGCCGACCGAGAGGGCTGGCCCTGCTGCCGCGGTGCGACCCGTGCGCCACGCGGCGAGGCCAGACGCGAGCGCCGCGGCGGTGAGGTCGACGCCGCGAAGTGCCGCCGCGAGCGTGTCGAGGCGGCCCCACCGCTGCTCAGCCACGGCGAGCGCCACGACATACGGCGCCGCGCGCGCCGGGTCGACGGCCAGAAGCGAGTCGAGCAGGGGAGAGGCTCGTCGGGCAGCGTCGCGGGCAGGGCCAGTCCTGTCGACGAGCGGCGCCACGGCCGAGCGCTGTCCGAGGTCGAACCGGCTGCCTCGCAAACGTGGGCTGGATTCGGCGGGCGTTGTCGCCATCGTCAGGCCGAGGCGCGCGCCACGGTCGCGGAAGAAGAGCACCGTCGCGACAGCATCGTCGGCGATGGTTTCGAGCGCGAGCGGGCTCATCGGATCGAGCTGCAGCAGGCGCCGGGCGGTCCGGACGACGAGGCGGCGGCGGGCGGGCGGGGGGTAACGGCGCAGGCCAGCTCCTGTCCGCTCGGCCACGAGGCGGATCCGCTCGAGCCCGGCCGTGTTGCCGTCGCGCTCCTGCACCTCGCGGACGACGGCGAGGGCGCTGAGCGTGTCGCCGGCCGCGAGGCGCGCGTCGGCATTCCGGACCGCTTCGGCCTGCCGCACGGCTACGTCGGGACGCTGCGCGCGGGCAGGGGCTGCGGCGAGGATGAGAGC
>DASVSE010000495.1:0-15896 GCA_036388235.1 Rubricoccaceae bacterium
CCTGCGAACGAGGCCGCCGGCCCGGCGAGCCCGACGAGCAGGAGCGGGATCGCGTACAGCACCGGCTGGCCGGCCGTGAGCACGTACAGCGCCGCGACGCTCGCCGGGAAGGCGACGCTGCCCGTCGACGGCGCGTCGAGCCCGGCGACGGCCATGACGGCTCTCCGCCACGCGGCGACAAGTCCGACCGTAAGCACGGCCGCGAGGCCAATGACGGGCCACGCCGCGTCGAACAACCACGGCAGCAGCAGGGCGACGCCGCTGCCCGCAGCCTGCACGGCCCGGCGCGCCGCATCGGAGCCGACGACGCGGCGCCGGAGGGCGGCGCTTGCTGCCGCCCGCGCCGCAGCCAGCAACGCGACGACGAGCGCGAGGCTCGCTGGGACCGGAATCAGGGCAGGCGTCGGGTCGGGCACCGCCTAGCGCCCGGCGACGGCGATCCGGCGCGTGCTCATGCTCCCAGCCGTCCGCAGGCGGATGATGTAAACGCCTGGGGCCGAGCGTGCGGGCGTCCACGTCGCGGCGTGCTCGCCCGGGGCCGCCGTACCGTCGACCAGAACAGCGACGGTCCGGCCGCGCACGTCGACGACGTCGAGCGTGACAGGTCCGGCCGTTGCGGTCCGGTAGGCGACCGTGACCGGACCGATTGCCGGGTTCGGGTACACAGCCGCGATCCCGTCGGCGACATCGGCACCGGGCACCTCGGCGGCTGTCGGGAAACGTCCGCGGAGGCGGTAGATCTTGAAGCCCGCGGCGTAGGCGAGGCTGTCGCCGTAGAAACGGAACCGGTTGATGCTGCCGTCGAGCTGACCACCTGGCGTGATGGGCGCATTCGGGCCGGTCCGCGTCGGCGCTAGACGCGTCCACGAGGCGCCTCCGTCGGTCGTCACCGACGTGCGGCCGCGGCCGCTGATCCAGCCCAGCTCGGGCGTCGCGAAGCCGATGCCCTGAAGCGAGCCGCCGTCCGGGACACGGATCTCGGTCCACGTCTGTCCGCCGTCGACCGTCTTGAGGACGATGGCATCGGTTTCGTCGGTTTCGTTGAACTGCTCGACCGACGCGTAGCCTACAAGGCGCGTCGGGAACGTGAGCTTCCAGCCGACCCCGTACACGCCCTCGACGGTGTGGCGGACGGTCCATGTCGCCCCGCCGTCGTCCGTCCCGATGATGCGGGCGCGACTGTTGCTGTAGGGCCCCGTGCCGCCGATAGCGAGGCCATGCTGGGCGTCGAAGAAGCGGATGTCGATCAGCGCGTCGACGAGCGGCGCCATCGCGCGTGAGGTCCACGTCTGGCCGCCATCGGTCGTGCGGACGATGTAGGCCGGCGTGCTGTACTGGCCGACGGCGTAGACGGTCTGCGCGTCGACGACCCACATGCCACAGAGGCCCATGCCGGAAGGCAGTGCGGGTTGGATGCGGCTTGTGATGTTGGTGTAGGTCGTGCCACCGTTGCGCGTCTCGTAGAGCTGGATCGGGCTGAAGAGGACGCCAATCCAGCCGATCTCGGGCGTAGCAAATGCCGTCGCACGGAGGTAGCCGTTGAGCGTGGCCGTCTGGCTCCACGTGTCGCCGGCGTCGAGCGTCCGCCACGCGCCGCCGGTGCCGTTGACGGCCCACCCGCGGCGGCCGATAAAGGTCACGTCCTCGCTTCGGTACGAGTTGTAGGGCGAGGCGCCGAGTTCCTGCCACGCAGGCACGGCCTGTGCCTCGGCCGCGGTCGGGGCGAGTGCTGCCAGAGCGGCAAGAAGGAGAGTCAGTCGTCGGGTCATGGAGGGAAGGTCAGTCGCGGCGGAACTTCATCCGGGCGTGAGGGCGGACGCGGCCCGCCGGGACGCCGTCGACCGTGACGTCGGCCCAGCCCTCGGGCCCGGCCGGCGTGCCGATCATGACGTGCGCGGCGTCGGGCAAGGCGGCAGCGCGCCGGACGGCGTCGACTGCATCGCGGGCACGGACGGTTTGGGCGGGGGCGTCGGGGCGCTCGGTCTCGAACTGCGGCATGAAATCATCAGTGGCCATGGGGAGATACGGCGACGTCGCACGTGGCGCAAGCCACAGCGCCGTCTCGGGTGAGAACCGGGGCCGGCGTGCCCATGATCCACCCGCCGGTGTAGCTTGGAACGCCCCCGCCCGGCTGCCCGTCCAACGGGACCCGCCACTCTGCTCCGGAAGCGCTCCCATAGCCCCCGCCCCCATGTTCCCGACCGACCGACCGACCACGGATACACCCGCTACCGGCGACGGCGCTGGCTTCGACGCCGCCCTCGCAGCCGTCTCGACCGAGCCGTCGGCGATGGAGACCGATGCGACGACCGCCGAGGCCGCCGGGCTGTCCCTCGCCCACGCGCCGGACAACCTCGCCAACGACTTTCTGCCGCTCAACGGGACGGACTACGTCGAGTTCTGGGTCGGCAACGCGAAGCAGGCGGCGTACTACTACGCGACCGCGTTCGGCTTCACGATCTCGGCCTACCGCGGGCCCGAGACCGGCTACCGCGAGGCCGCGAGCTACCTCATCACGCAGGACAAGATCCGGTTCGTGTTCACGACGGCGATCCGCTCGGACCATCCGGTTGCCCTCCACGTCGCCAAGCACGGCGACGGCGTCCGCGACATCGCGATCTGGGTCGACGATGCGACCAAGTCCTTCGAGGAGGTGACCAAGCGCGGCGCCGTCGCCGTCCGCGAGCCCGAAGTGCTCGAAGACGAGAACGGCCGCGTCGTTCTGTCGGCGATGGGGACCTACGGCGACACCATCCACACGTTCGTCGAGCGCAAGGACTACACAGGTCCCTTCCTGCCGGGCTTCGTCGCCGTCGAGAACCCGCACTGGCAGCAGGCCGGGCCCGTCGGCCTCAAGTTTGTCGACCACTGCGTCGGCAACGTGCACCTCGGCGACATGAACAAGTTCGTCGACTACTACTCGGAGACGATGGGCTTCCGCAACCTCCTCCACTTTACGGACGAGGCGATTTCGACCGAGTACTCGTCGCTGATGTCCAAGGTGATGTCGAACGGGAACGAGCGGATCAAATTCCCGATCAACGAGCCCGCCCAGGGCAAGAAGCGCAGCCAGATCGACGAGTACCTGGACTTCTACGACGGGGCCGGCGTCCAGCACATCGCCCTCGCCACCGACGACATTCTCGGGACGGTCTCGAAGCTCCGCGCGCGCGGCGTCGAGTTCCTGACGGTCCCGACGTCGTACTACGACGAGCTCCAGGGCCGCGTCGGGCAGATCGACGAACCCGTCGACAAGCTCGCCGAGTTGGGCATCCTCGTCGACCGCGACCCGGACGGCTACCTGCTGCAGATCTTTACCAAGCCGGTCGAGGACCGCCCGACCGTGTTCTACGAGATCATCCAGCGCAAGGGCGCACGGACGTTCGGCGAGGGCAATTTCAAGGCGCTCTTCGAGGCCATCGAGCGCGAGCAGGACCGCCGCGGCAACCTCTAGGACGCCTCCGACCGACTTCAGGCCGGGCCCGCGCGGGTCCGGCCGCTTCCGACTCCGCTATGTCGTTCTACGTCCGCCTCGGGAACGTCCCGCCGAAGCGCCACACGCAGTTCCCCCGCCCCGACGGCGCGCTCCACACCGAGGAGGTTCTCGGCGAGGAGGGCTTCTCGGGCATCGGCTCGATCGCCTACCACCTCCACCCGCCGACGCTCGTCGAGCGCGTCGGCGAGCCCGTTCCGTTCGGGCCGGAGTACGCTGACGAGGCGTTCCTGGCGCACCGCCACTTCGAAGGGCCGAAGGTGGAGCCGCATGGCGATTGGCTCTCGGGCCGGACGTATATCATGGGTAACAAGGACGTCGCGATGGCGCTCTGCGCGCCGACCGAGGCGATGCCCGAGGACACGTTCTTCAAGAACGCGACCCATGACGAGCTTATCTACGTCCACGACGGCGAAGGCCGGCTCGAATCGGTCCTCGGGACCGTCGAGTTCCGCCAGGGCGACTACGTCCACGTCCCGCGCACGCTCACGCACCGCTGGGTCTTTACCGGCGACGAGCAGCCGCGCCTGCTCGTCATCGAGTCGCCGACCGAGTTCCGCACGCCGAAGCGCTACCGCAACGACGTCGGGCAGCTTCTGGAGCACAGCCCGTACTGCGAGCGCGACTTCCGCCCGCCGACCGAGCTCAACACGGTCGACCAGGAAGGAGAGTTCACCGTCCTCATCCAGAAGCACGGCAAGCTGTTCCCGTTCGTGTACCGCTACCACCCGTTCGACGTCGTCGGGTGGGACGGCTACATGTACCCGACGGCCTTCTCGATCCACGACTTCGAGCCGATCACGGGGCGTATCCACCAGCCGCCGCCGGTCCACCAGACGTTCGAGTCCAAGGGCTTCGTCGTGTGCTCGTTCGTCCCGCGCCTGTTCGACTACCACCCGGACTCAATCCCGGCGCCGTACAACCACTCGAACATCGACTCGGACGAGGTGCTGTACTACGCCGAAGGAGACTTCATGTCGCGCAAGGGCATCGGGCGGGGCTCCTTCACGCTCCACCCCGGCGGGATCCCTCACGGCCCGCACCCGGGCACGACCGAGGCGTCCATCGGCAAGCGCGAAACGCACGAGCTGGCCGTGATGGTGGACACGTTCGCGCCGCTCAAGCTCACGCGGCAGGCGCTCGCCATCGAGGCGCCGGACTACGTCCTCTCGTGGCAGCCCGAGAAGCACGGCCACCCGCTCCCCGACGCCGCGCCGATCCCGCCCGGCGTGACCGTCGCCGTCTCGGGCGACGGGGCATCGGTCCGGATGGAGGACGTTCCGGCGTCGCCACCGCTCGACGCCGCCCGCGGCTGAGCGCCTCGCGCTCGACCCACCGGCCCCGCCGCGATCCGTCGCGGCGGGGCTTTTTCGTGGCGCGCGTATCCCCTGCTGAACCGGTACGTTCCGCGTAGCTCACCCACCCCTCTCGGCCATGAGACCACTCCTGGCGTTTGTGCTCCTGTCGCTCGCCGCCTGTCAAGGCGACGACTCAGCCTATTCCGAGGCTGCACCGGCCATGATGGCCATGGCGGATATCGAGGCCACGCCGGACTCAGGCTCGCCCAGTGCAACCGCCGGACCGACGGCGAGTCAAGCCTCTCGCGTGCTCGTCCGCACGGCCACGATGCGCCTCGACGTGCGCGACTACGATGCCGCCCGCCGCTCGGCCCTCGCCGTCGCCCGCCGCATGGGGGCCGTCGTCGCCGGTGAAGACGAGGTCCGCATGGCCTATGAGGTCTCGAACACGATCACGCTCCGCATCGACGCGGCCCGGTTCGACTCGCTCATGGAGGCCGTCGCTGGCCTCGGCGAGGTGACCGCCCGCAGCGTCTCGGTCGAGGACGTGACCGAGCAGGCCGTCGACCTCGACGCTCGCCTGCGGGCACGCCGCGCCGTCGAGGCGCGCTACGTCGCGATCCTCGCCCGCGCCGGGTCGGTCGAGGACGTGCTCGCCGTCGAGAAGCAGCTGGCCGAGACGCGCGAGGAGATCGAGCGGGCCGACGCCCAGCAGCGCGCTCTCCGCGACCGCGTCGCTCTCTCGACGCTCCGTCTGACGCTTTCCGAGGAGTCGGCGACCGGACTGGCGGACGGGCCCGGCTTCGGCTCGCGCCTCGCCGACGCCTTCGAGTCGGGCTGGGACCTGTTGCTGGGGCTGCTCGTCGGGCTCGTGTCGCTGTGGCCGCTCGCGTTCGTGATCCCGGCGGTCGTGTGGCTGTGGCGGCGCGCCCGTAGCGTCGTCGCCCGCCGACGCCCTGTCGTGGCGGGCCCAGAGCATTCGACCGGAACGGCCTGACGCGACACCGCCCGCCTCGGGGAACCAGTCCGAGGCGGGCGGGAGGTCGGGCCGACGGGCGGGTCAGCAGCGAGTGCCCGTCGGGAGCCTCCGCAGAGCGGCAGGCATCTAAGGGGAGGGCTTCCCAAGACCGCGCCACCGCGTGCCAACGGGCTGACCGCCTCGCAGCGGGAATGACCGGGCGACGCCTGGAGCGCCTGTCTCACCCGGGGACCGTGCCCGTCTCACTCTAGCCGACTGCCCGTCTCAGGGATACGAAGGTTCGCTGCGGTGAGAACCGAGCCAGCGGCCCTCTCGTGCACCTGAGACCTGATGATGCCTCCGATGCCCGACTTCGCAGCGGCCGTTCAGCACGACCGCGACGCCTTCGCCCTGCCGCGTGGCCTCCGCACGTGCGCTCCGGCGCTCGCCGACGGCGCCCTCGCGCTCCTTTTTCCGCATTTCGCTCCGCCGAGCGCGTCAGATCCTGCGGCCGAGCTTGCAGCTTTTCGGGAGCGTCTCGCCGCTGTCCTCGCGCCACTCGTCGCGCACGGCTCGACCCTCGCCGACCACCTCCTCGGTCGCCTGCCCGTGCTCCGCGAGCGCCTCCTCGCCGATGCCCAGGCGACGTGCGACGGCGACCCGGCAGCCCGCAACGTTGACGAGGTCATCCTCTCATACCCCGGCTTCTACGCGACCGCCGTGTACCGCGTCGCGCATGCCCTCCTCGGCGAAGGCGTCCCACTCGTGCCGCGTCTCCTGACGGAACACGCCCACCGCGAGACGGGCATCGACCTGCACCCCGGCGCCCGCATCGGACACAGCTTCGCCATCGACCACGGGACTGGAATCGTCGTCGGCGAGACGGCCGAGATCGGCGACCGCGTCCGCCTCTTTCAGGGCGTCACGCTCGGCGCGCTCTTCGTCGAACGCGCCCTCGCCCGCACCAAGCGCCACCCGACGCTCGGCGACGGCGTCGTGGTCTATGCCAACGCGACGATTCTCGGCGGCACGACGCGCGTCGGGGCGGAGAGTGTGATTGGCGGGAATGTGTGGCTCGTCGAGAGTGTCCCGCCGGGTTCGCTCGTTACCCGTACCAGCACCGTGCGGACGCGGGCAGCCGACCATTCGCTCGATCCGCCTTACCACATCTGAGCCGGGCGCGAGGTGCCCGGCCCCTTCCCTGATCGCCGTGAAAGCCCTTTCCGTTCTCGACACCATCGGCGCGACGCCGCACGTCCGCATCAACCGCCTCTTCGCCGAGCACGCCGCGCGCGGCGTCGAGGTGTGGATGAAGCTCGAAAAGGCCAACCCCGGCGGGTCGGTCAAGGACCGCATTGCGCTCGCCATGGTCGAGGCTGCGGAGGCCGACGGGCGCCTCGCCCCCGGCGGCACCATCGTCGAGCCGACGAGTGGCAACACGGGCATCGGACTCGCGCTCGTCGCCGCCGTGAAGGGGTACCGGATCGTCCTCACGATGCCCGAGTCGATGTCCGTCGAGCGGCGGCGCACGCTTGCTGCCTACGGCGCCGAGCTCGAGCTCACGCCCGCGCCTGACGGCATGCGCGGGGCGATTGCCCGCGCGGCCGAACTGGTCGCCGAGACGCCCGGCGCGTGGATGCCGCAGCAGTTCGAGAACCCCGCGAACGTTGAGATCCACGAGCGCACGACCGCTCAGGAGATCCTCGCCGACTTTCCCGACGGCCTCGACGCGATGGTGACAGGTGTCGGCACGGGCGGCCACATCACGGGCGTCGCGCGTGTCCTCCGCGACACGTATCCGGACCTGCGCGTGATCGCGGTCGAGCCCGCAGCCTCACCCGTTATCTCGGGAGGAGCCCCCGGCCCACACCCGTTGCAGGGCATCGGCGCCGGCTTCATCCCTCGCAACCTCGACACGAGCCTTATCGATTCAACCGTCCAGGTCACGCGCGACGAGGCATTCGACTTCGCCGCCCGCGCCGCCCGCGAGGAAGGCCTGTTCATCGGGATCTCATCCGGAGCGAGCCTCGCCGCCGTCGCGCGGGTCCTTCCCGGCCTTCCCGACGGCGCCCGCGTTCTGACGTTCTGCTACGACGGAGGAGACAAGTACCTCTCGGTCGACGGCCTCTTCTGAATGCAGGTCACACTTGCGCCCCGCTGCGGTCTGTCGCAGCGGGGCGCGTTCGTGTTCGTCCGTGCGGCCTACATCCCTTTCGGGCTGTCTGGCGTGCCGATCTCGACGTCCGGCGGGTCGCCCGCGATGCCGGGTGCCATCGGCGTCCCGGGACTCGACACCCCGACGCCGGTCATGTCCGAGTAGGTAAGGTCCGCCCCGGATTCGTCGAGGTCGTCGCCGTGCTGGCCAGCCCCAGCCGGGGCCTGACCGGAGCCCATCGCGCCATCGGCGGTTGTGCCCGTCCCCGTCGAGCCGCTCCCATGCGGATCGGTCGGCGTGTGCGATGGGTCGGTATCGCCCGTCAGCGCGTCGGTGCTGGGGGTCTGCGGAGGAGTGCTCATCGGAGGCGGAGAGAAGTGTGGTGTGAGAACGCCAGGCGTTGGGGCACCCGTTCCCTCGCCGCCGGCTGCGAGCGCACATCTTTCGCGGACGTCCGGGCTCCGGCGCGCGGAGCGTTCGTCGGCTCGCTCATAGCCTCTAAAGCCCCATCAACACATAAAGCGAGGGCCGCTTCCACCTCAGTGGAGCGGCCCTCGCTTCGTTCGAATACGAGCCGTCGGCGGCCGGTAACGTTCTTGCTACGACGTGTGAGCGCCTGCCTGCGGCGCGCCGCTCGGGCCACCACCGGGTCCGTCGTCATCGGCCGAGCCGCCACTTCCGGCGCTGCTCGCGAGGTTCTGAGCCTCACTCTTGGCCGTCTCGATAACCTCGGCAGCCTTGTCCTTTACCTCGCCGGCCACCTTTGCCGCGACCTCCTTGGCCTGATCCAGCGGGCCAGAGGCCGCGTCCTTGGCCTGCTCCACGAGGCGCGTCGCCGGAGCGCGCATCAGGTTGGATTCGGCCTCCGTCGTCGGCAGCGAGAGCCCGACGAGGGCGCCGGCCGCAAGCGCAACCGCGCCAACGCCGAGGGGGTTGCTCTGGATCTGACCTTCGAGCCACGTCTCGGCGCGCTGAGCGGCATCCTGTGCTCCGCTTGTCACGTCGTGGGCCGTCATTCGGGCCTGCTCCGCAAGGTCGGACGCCGTGCCCGTGACGCTGTCCGTCAGGCCCGATGCCGCTCCGCGTGCCTTGTCGACGAGCGACGGGCCGTTGGAGGTACCACCAGATGTCGCCCGGTAGCCCGCGGATGCCCCGTAGCCGCCGCTGTAGTCGCCGTAGGCGGCATAGCGCCCGTCCTGAGCCGCACGTGAACGGGAATGGCTTCCCGAGCTGCGGTTGGCAAAAAGCCACGCGATGGAGAGTCCGGCGATGGCGGCCGGGAGCGGGTTGTCTTTGAGCGTGTCAATCATAGAAGTCCCCGCGGAGCGGGCCGTGTCGACGATCGCTTCCTGCGCCTGCTCCTTGAGGTAGGACGGCTCGAAGCGCGCGCCGAGTGCGTCGATGGTCTCTGTCATGTCGGCCCGCGTGCGCTCGATGTCGCGCTCGATCTCGGCCGGTGTCGGGGAGCCTGCCTCGCTGTCGTCAGCGGTCAGGCGGTCTGGTTCTTGAGCCATTCTTTGTCCTCTTTGAGGGTCTTGAGGGTCCGTTCCGGTGTCGGGTCGATCTTCTTGAGCGCGGCAAGTCCGTTGCGCAGCATCACGACTCCGACGACCGCGACGATGAGGCCGACGAGCGCCATGCCGAGCCATGGGCTGTCGAAGAGGTCGTTGAGACCGAGGCCGAAGCCGACAAGCAGCACGATGAGGCCGGCGTACGCGACCGCGCCGCCGGCAACGGCGGTCCCGGCGGTCGCGCCCGCCTTTTTGGCGTCCTGCGTGATCTCGGTCTTGGCGAGCGTGATCTCTTGCCGGACGAGCGTCGAGGTTTCGCTGAACAGCTCGCTGAACAGCTCACCGATCGAGCGGTCGTCGGTACGAGGGTCTGGGGTGGCCATGGCGGTGTGGGTTAGGAGCGGTTCGCGCCGCCCGTCGTTCCGCCTGACGAGCCTGCGCTCGTCGCACCACTGCTGCCCGACGTGCCGCCGGACATCCCCGTCGACCCGCTCGACATGCCGCCGCTCGCGGACCCACCGCTCTGCGTGTGGATGTCACCCGTCCGAGGCGCGGTGGTCTCGCCACTGAGCGGGGTCGCTCCGGGACCGCTGCGGATGGGGGCGTCGGCGCCCGCACCGGCCGTTCCGAGGGCCGTGCCCATGCTGGACGCACCGCCTGCAGCGGCGTTGCCGGCCGGGAGGTTGCCGCCCGTCATGCCGCCTGCGCGGTCGCTGGTGTGCAGGTTGCCCGTCGTCGGGCTGCTCACATGCGGCATGGTGCCGGGCGTCCGGCCGCTGATGCCGGCTTCGCCGGGCATGACCGAGCCGAGGTGGCCACCAGGCGCAGGGCGGTTGACGTTCGAGACGCGGTCGGGGTGCCCCCCGCTACCAGGCATCGTCATCCCGGAGAGGAGCGACCGTGCGGAGGCACCCCCGGTCGTGCCGCCCATGCCGGACTTCAGGAAACGTGCCCCGAAGATCCCGAGCACGAACGCGCCGCCGAGGAAGAGGCTCGGCTCGCGGCGCGCGAAACGCTCTGCCTCGTCCAGGAGGTCACCGACGCTCCGGCCGCGAATGGCTTCGACAAACTGCTCGACCTGCTGGGCGGCCGCGTCGGCGTAGCCAGCGAAAGCGTCCTGATCGTGCTCGCGCAGCGAGTCCCCGGCGCCGTGGAGCATGTCGGCGACGCCTGAGAGCGTGTCCACGGCCTGGTCCTTGCCTCCGTCGAGCGTCTCGGTTGCAGTGTCTTTGGCCTGGGTCGCGAGCTGACCGACCGTTTCTTTGGCCGTCGACATGAGATCCTGTGCGGTTCCGGCGGCACCGCCCTCAGTGCGGGGACCGTCAGAAGTGGAAGAGGGGTCCATCGGAGAAGGGATGAGTGGAAGGGCTAGGTCAACCCGGAATGCCCCCCGAGCCGTTCCCGCTGCTCTCCTCAGATGCGCCCCGGACTTTTCCTGAGCCGCCCCAGCAGCCGTAGGTTCGCCCCTCCCGCCTTCCCCGCCCGCGTGTCCACTTTCCCCTTCGACCAGACCGTCGCATGGGCGCCCGACCCGGCGTCCATCGCTGGGACAAATCTCGCCCGCTTCTGGACACGGCTCGGCCTCTCGTCTTATGCGGAGTTGCAGGCATGGGCGCTCACCGACGTCGGGCGGTTCTGGGATGCGGCGGTTGCCGATCTGAAGATTGAGTTCTCGGTTCCGTACACCGCGATGCTCGACACGTCGGACGGCGTCGAACGGCCGCGGTGGTGCGTCGGCGGACGGATGAACGTCACCCACAATGCCCTCGACCGGTACGCTGGCACACCGACGTGGACGCAAGACGCGGTCCGGTACGAGCGCGAGGAGGGCGGGACCGAGGCGGTGACCTATGGCGAGTTGGCCCGGCGTGTCGGCGTGTTTGCAGCCGCCCTTCGCGGCCGGGGCCTCGGCCCCGGCGACACCGTCGGGATCCTCATGCCGATGACGCCCGAGATCGTCATCGCGACGCTTGCCGTGGTCCGCATCGGCGCGGTCGCGCTGCCCCTGTTCTCGGGCTACGGGGCCGAGGCGATCCGGCAGCGCCTCGACGACGGCGGAGCCGTGGCCCTCATTACCTCCGACGGCCTGCCGCGCCGCAGCCGCGCCGTCGCCCTCAAAGCAACCGCCGACGAGGCCCTCGCGTCCCTGCCCGACGTCCGCCTCGTCGTCGTCCACGAGCGGATGGGCGCGGCCCGTCTCGGCGGGCCGACGCCAATGACGCCCGGCCGCGACGTGATGTGGTCCGACTTCGTTGCCGAAGGCGAGCGCACGGCGACGCCCGAGACGACAGGCCCGCACGACACCTCGGCCGAGGACCGCGCGCTCCTGCTGTACACGTCCGGCACGACGGGCGCGCCCAAGGGCGCTGTCCACACGCATGTCGGCTTCCCAATCAAGGCCGCGCAGGACATGCGCCACGCCTTCGACGTCCGCCCCGGCGACATCGTGTGGTGGATGTCGGACATGGGCTGGATGATGGGCCCGTGGCTTGTCTTTGGCGCGCTCCTCTGTGGAGCGACCCTCGTCCTGTACGACGGCGCGCCCGACGCGGCGCCCGATGGCAGCGAGGACGCGGGACGCACGTGGCGCATCGCGGCGGCGCACGGTGTAACGCTCCTCGGCCTCTCGCCGAGCCTCGTCCGCGCCCTCATGCCCCACGGCACCGCTGCAGTCGCCGAGCACGACCTGTCACGGCTGCGCGCGTGCGGCTCGACCGGAAGCCCCTGGGATCCAGAGAGCTGGCGCTGGCTCTTCACCCACGTCCTGAAGTCTGAGAAGCCGATTCTGAACTACTCGGGCGGGACCGAGATTTCGGGTGGCATCGTCTGCGGCAATATGGTCGAGCCCGTCAAGCCGTGCGGCTTTCCCGGGCCAGTCGTCGGGATGGACGCCGAGATTCTGAACGACGACGGGGTGCCGGTCCGCGGAGCCGTCGGTGAGCTGGTGGTGCGCCAGCCGTGGATCGGCATGACGCGCGGCTTCCACGACGGCGCTGCTCCTGGTTCGGGCGCACGCCGTTACCACGACGCGTACTGGGCGGCCCGCCCCGGCGTGTGGACGCACGGCGACTTTGCCGCCGTCGACGCCGACGGGCAGTGGTTTATCCTCGGCCGCTCGGACGACACGATCAAGGTCGCGGGCAAGCGCCTCGGGCCGGCCGAGGTCGAGTCTGTCCTCAATGCCAACCCGGCCGTCGCCGAGAGCGCCGCCATCGGCGTCCCGGACCGCGTGAAGGGCGAGGCCGTCGTGGCGCTTGTCGTGCTCACGCCTCGCGTCAGCCCGACCGAGACGCTGCGCGACCACCTCCGCGAGGCGCTCGTCGGAGCCCTCGGCAAGGCCCTCGCCCCGCGCGCAGTTCTGTTTACGACGGCGCTCCCCAAGACGCGTAACGGCAAAATCATGCGCCGCGTCGCGCGGGCGGCCTACCTCGGCGAACCGGTCGGCAACGTGGTGGCGCTGGAGAGCGAAGCCGGCGTCGAGGCGGTGCGCAACGCAGACTGACGCCAGCCCAAACGTGCTGTGGCGATCCGAACGGGAATCTCGGGCGGCGCCGTCGCGTTGGTCGGGCATGATGTCTCCCTTCCGTTCCGCCCTCCGCGGCGCGGCCACGATGGCCGCCTACGGTGCCCTCCACAGCGCCCTCGCAACAGCCGCCGCCAAGCGCGCAGCCGCCCGGCTCGTCGGTGAGGGCGCCAGGGACATTCTCTATCGGCCGTTCTACCTCGCGCAGTCCGTCGCCGCAACGGTCTGGCTGGTTCGCTCGCTGCGGCGGATTCCCGTGCACACGATCGCCGTGTACCCGGCGCCCGTGCAGGCAGTGTTGCGAAGTGCGCACGTCGCGGCAGGCGCCTTCGGTGTGTGGGCGCTTGTCGCCGCCCGGATCGGCCGCGTGTCAGGGCTCGATGCCGTCCTCAAAGCAGCATCAGGCCAGCCTGTCCGGCCGACGCCGCCTGCGCACGGGCCGTACGATCGCCATGGCCGTCTGGAGGTCGCAGGGCCTTTTCGGCGGACCCGTCACCCGCTCAACGTCGCGTTCCTGCCCATGCTGTGGAGCGCCGAGCGCCTCACGACGCGGCGCCTCGGGGCCGCAGCCGTCGGGACCGCCTACCTGTTTCTAGGATCGGTGTTGGAGGAACGCCGCAACCGGGCGGCGTACGGGACCGATTACGACTGGTACCGTCGCCGCGTCCCGTTTTTCTGGCCACGCGTCGGGAGTTGACCCGCGGGGTTATCCGATCCGGACGAGCGTGATTTCGAACGTGAGGTCCTTGCCCGCGAGGTCGTGGTTCGCGTCCAGCGTCGCGCCCTCCGCGTCCAACGCCGTCACCGTCACGGCCACCTGCCCGCCGTCGGGCGTGCCCAGCGCGAGCCGGTCGCCGAGCGTCACCCCCGGCGGAAGCTGCCCCGCGGGCACCACGAGCGTGTTCTCGGGGTCGTGCTCGCCGTACGCCTCCGCCGCCGGGATCGTCACCGTCTGCGTCTCGCCCTCGGCCATGCCTGCCACCGCCCGGTCGAAGCCCGGCACGACCTGTCCGGCTCCGAGCGTGAACCGGAGCGGCTCGCGCCCCCGCGACGAGTCGAACTCGCTCCCGTCAGCCAGCGTGCCGGTGTAGTGGATGTGGACGGTGTCGCCTGCAGTTGCCTGTGCCATCAGATTCGGGAAAAAAGGGTCGCGTCGAACGGCGCGCCCCGCCGCCGGTTCGCAGCGCCGCAGGTCTTCACCCGGTCTCGCCGGATGCCCGGAACGCCGCGCCCCCACCGGCGATTCTCCCCCCGGCCATCCGGCCTCCCTCCCACTCTCCCAGATCCCATGCCCATCCGCTCTGCCGACGCCGAATGGCGCGGCGCCCTCCGCGACGGCCACGGCGACATCACCACCGAGTCCGGTGCCGTCGAAACCGCCTACTCCTTCGACTCTCGCTTCGGCGCCGGCGGCGACGCTGACACGACGAACCCCGAGGAGCTTCTCGCCGCCGCCCACGCGGCGTGCTTCACGATGGCCGTCTCGAACGAGCTCGCCTCGGCCGGCCATCCGCCCGAGCGCGCCCACACCACCGCCCGCGTCCACGTCGAGCAGGTGGGCGGCGGCTTCGAGATCCCCCGCATCGAGCTCGAACTCGACGCCACCGTCCCCGGAATGGACGACGACGAGTTCCAGCGCATTGCCACGCACGCCAAGGAGAACTGCCCGCTCTCCAAGGTCCTCCGTGCGGCCGAGATCACGCTCACCGCACGCCTCGCCTAGACCGCGCACCGCCGCTTAAACGACGCGCGGGGCGGAGGCCGTAGCCCCCGCCCCGCGCGGATCCGTCAGCCGGCAAGTGGCCGGCAAACCGGGTTGCCTAGTACGACGAGTAGACGTTCGAGGCGTTGTTCTGCGAGTACGTGTCGCGGAAGAGGTCGCGGTCCTCGTCGCGCGGGTGCGCGCCGACGACGATGCGGCCGTTCTTCAGGTCGGACTCGTAGGTCTTCGCGTGCTCCTCGGGGATGCCCGCGCCGACGAGCGCGCCGACGAGGCTACCGGCAGCACCACCGGCGCCGGCGCCGGCAAGCGCGCCGACGAGCGGACCTGCGATAAGGCCGACGCCGGGGAGCGCAACGGCCGTCCCGACGGCTGCGATGGCGCCGAGGATGCCGCCAAGCGAACCACCAATCGCTGCGCCCGTGCCAGCGCCCTCGAGAGCCTTCGAGCCCTCGTCAATGGCCGCGCCGGGACGGGAGTGGTAGGCCTCCTTGGTGTCCTCGGACATCATGACGTGGAGGTCGTCGTCCGTGTAGCCGCGCTCGCGGAACGAGGAGTACGCGCGGTCGGCGGCGTCGGGGTCGGAGAAGGAGCCGGTGATGAGCGGACGGTCTGCCATGGGAGAAGCCCGGAGTGGGCGGTAAGAGGGGGCCGGTGCTACCGGGCGTCGATCCGCAAGTTCCGTCCCTCCATCTCTCCCCGATCCAGGAACGTTATCAACATGCTGGGACGCGGTGTACCCTGGGCCGACTTCCGCCCCTGCCATGCACGCCTCACCCTACGCGTCCGTCTGGACCGAGCCGTTCCGGATCCGCGCCTATGAGGCCGGACCGGACGAGCGGGTCTCGGCCCTCACGGTCCTCAATCTGTTTCAGGAGGCCGCGGGCGAGCAGGCCCGCGCGCACGATCTCGACGTGTTCGACCTGCCCGCCGGGCCAGCGACGTGGGTTTTGCAGCGCCTTCGCTACGTCGCTCTCGGCCCTCTCCCCCGCCTTCGCGATGCCGTGACCGTCGACACATGGCCCTCGGACCGCGATGGCCTCCGGGCCCACCGCGATTTCGTGCTCCGCGACGCCGCGGGCGCCGCGGGCGAGGCGCTCGTCCGTGCGACGTCCGTCTGGTTTCTGCTCGACGTCAACCGCCGGCGGCCCGTTCGCCTGCCCCCGGCGATGGACCGGTTTCTCCCCCCGCCCGATGTCGCGCGGGCCCTCACGCTCGACGGCACGTCGGCTCCGGTG
>DASVSE010000496.1:0-7155 GCA_036388235.1 Rubricoccaceae bacterium
GGGCCCGCGCGCGCGGGCCGGCACGAACGTGAGCGCGCCGACGATGACGACGACGCCGAGGAGCATCGCGACGAAGAGCGGGCTGGACGTCGGGAGCGTGCCGGCCGAGGGCGGGGTGAACCGCTTGCCGGCGAGGCTCCCCGCGATCCCGAGGACCGGGACGATGATCCAGAACCGCGAGACGAGCATCGCGATAGCCCCCGTCGCGTTGTAGAACGGGGTGTTCGCGCCGAGCCCGGCGAACGCGCTCCCGTTGTTGTTGCCCATCGACGTGAAGGCGTAGAGGACCTCGGAGAAGCCGTGCGCGCCGGGGTTGTAGACCGTCGCCTGCCCGGCGGTGGTCGCGACGGCGAGGGCCGTGAACACGAGGACGGTGAGGCACGGGGCCAGGATGACGATGGCCGCCATCTTCATCTCGAACGCCTCGATCTTCTTGCCCATGAACTCGGGCGTCCGCCCTACCATCAGGCCCGCCACGAAGACGGCGATGATGGCGAAGACGAGCATCCCGTAAAGGCCCGATCCGACCCCGCCGAAGACCACCTCGCCGAGCTGCATGAGGAACATCGGGACGAGCCCGCCGAGCGGCGTGAACGAGTCGTGCATCGCGTTGACGGACCCGTTCGAGGCAGCCGTCGTCGCCGTCGCCCACACGGCCGAGTTGGCGACGCCGAACCGGACCTCCTTGCCCTCCATGTTCCCCCCGCCTGCGGCGACCGGGCCCGCGGCTTCGATCCCCGGCGTCGTGACGGACTCGAACCCGGCCGTCGCGAACATGAGCGGGGCGAGGATCACGAACATGGCCGCGAAGAGGGCCCAGCCCTGCCGGCTGTTGCCGACCATTTTCCCGAACGTGACGCACAGACCGGCCGGGAGGAGCAGGATGGCCAGCATCTGGAGCCAGTTCGAGAGCGGGGTCGGGTTTTCGAGCGGGTGGGCCGAGTTCGTGTTGAAGAACCCGCCGCCGTTCGTCCCGAGCTGCTTGATGGCGACCTGGCTCGCCGCCGGCCCGACGGCGATCGTCTGCTGGACGACCGCGGCCCCATCGGCGTCCGCCGTCGCGTGGATGAGGTCAACCGTCTGGTAGGCGTCGAACGTCTGCACGACGCCGCTCCCGACGAGGACGACGGCGAGCACGAGCGAGAGCGGGAGCAGGATGTAGAGTGTGCTCCGGGTGAGGTCGACCCAGAAGTTGCCGAGTTCGCGCGTCTCGCGCCGCGTGATGCCGCGGATGAGGACCATCAGGATGGCGATCCCGGTCGCGGCCGAGAGGAAGTTCTGGACCGTCAGGCCGAGCATCTGGGTGAGGTAGCTCATCGTGACCTCGCCGCCGTAACCCTGCCAGTTCGTGTTCGAGGCGAACGAGGCGGCCGTGCTGAAGGCGGAGTCGGGCGTGACGCCGCTGAGGTCCATCGGGTTGAGCGGGAGCCCGCCCTGGAACCGCTGGACCGCGTACACGGCGAGCATCCCGACGGCGTTGAAGACGAGGACGGCAAGGGCGTACCCCTTCCACGTCTGCTCGGCCTCGGGGCGGACCCCGGCGAGCCGGTATAACAGGCGTTCCACGGGCCCGAGGACGACCCGGATCGGGAGAGGCGCGTTGCCCTCGAGCACGCGGGCCATGTACACGCCGACGGGCCACGCGAGGGCGACGAGGGCGGTGAGGTAGAGGGCGATCTGGAGCCAGCCGAGAGGGTTCATGAGAGGCGCTCCGGGGCGAAGAGGGCGACGAAGAGGTAGACGAACAGGGCGACGGCCACGACGGCCACGATGACGTACAGCATGGCGCTAGCGGACGGGCGCGGCGCCCGCGGGGGCGGCCGGCGCGGGCATGAGGCGCTCGGTCAGGCGGACGAGAGCCCCGCAGGTCGCGAAGAACCCGGCCGTCGCGGCGAGGAAGAGGAAGTCCATCATGGCGGTGTGGGGAAGGCAACTCGGGGGAAAGGCCCGGAGCGACTAGCGGCCGAGGCGGAACGAAACGCCGACGCCGGCGAGCAGGTCGGCCGCCTCGTCGTTCAGGCCCGCGTCAAAGAAGGCGTCGAGCTGGACCGTGTTCGAGACGAGGTAGGCCAGCCCGGCCCCGGCGAAGAGCGGCGTCGCGCCGTCCGTCGGGAAGGCACCGGCCTCGACGTAGCCCGAGAGCTGCGGCGTGAACGAGCGGCCGAGCAAGACGGCGAGGTTGGCGTTCACGTTGGTGTCGTCGGCCGTCGGGATCGTCGCGCCGGCGAGGACCGTGATCCCGAACGCGTTCGGGAGGGCGAAGCCGGCCGCCACGTTGGCGTTCACGACGGGGTCGCCGACCGTGAACCCGTCCTGGCCGGTCGGGAGGACGACGCTCGGGATGAACGACAGGTTGGGCGTCCCGCCGGGGGCGGCCGTCAGGATCTGGTACTTCAGTCCGACCTCGACGTCGCCGAAGCCGTCGGCATCCGCGCCGGGGCCGTCGGCCGAGAGCGAGTTGTAGACGGTCGAGAAGACGCGCGCTTCGAGGCGCGGCGTGATCCCGTACCGGAGCTGTGTCGGGGCGTTGAAGAGCGTGGCCGAGACGTCCCCGGTCCTGTTCCGCGTGGCCTGGGGCGTGCCGACCTCGACTTGGAACGCGCCAGCTGGAACGACGGTGGGGTTGAACGTGAGGCCGGGTCGGTCGGTCGCGATTGAGCCTTGGGCCGCGGCGGCCGTGGCCGTTAGGACGAGGACGGCCGACAGCGCCGACGCAGTGAAACCAGGCATAGGGATGAGGTGGGGACGCCAGCTCCCCTTCCCAACCTCGTGCCACGTGGCCGGACGAGCCCTGAAGTCCATTCCAGGCGGTCTCCCTTACGGGCCTGTTGCACGGTTCACCCTGGCCGCTCTGCGGCCGTTGAAGGGCTCAATGGCCCCGCCGGCTAGATCCCGTACTCCCTCCGTCGGCGCCAGAGCGTAGCCCGGTCGATCCCCAGCGTCGCCGCCGCTTCCTCGAGCGACGCGGCTGACCCAACGACGCGGCGGACGTGGGCCTCCTCGACGGCCGCGAGTGGGACAGGGTCGCCTATGCGGATGGCGGCCGACGCGGCGTCCGGGGTGAACGGGAGGAGGTCGGCCCCAACGCCGCTGCCGGTCGAAAGGATCGTGGCGCGTTCGACGGCGTTGCGAAGCTCGCGGAGGTTGCCCGGCCACGGGTGAGCCGCGAGCGCGGCCTCCGCTTCGGGCGTGAACGCAAGCCCCGGCCGGCCGGCCCTCGCGGCAAAGTGGGCGAGGAGGTCCCGAGAGAGGGCGACGACGTCCTCGGGCCGGTCACGGAGCGGCGGGAGCCGGACCTCGATGACGTTGAGCCGGTAGTAGAGGTCCTCACGGAACCGGCCCGCTGCGACCTCGGAGGCGAGGTCCCGGTTTGTCGCCGCGACGAGGCGGACATCGGCCTGCCGGGGGCGAGGATCGCCGACGCGCTCGTAGGTTCGCTCTTGGACGAACCGGAGCAGCTTCGGCTGGAGAGCGAGGGGTAGCTCACCGATCTCGTCGAGGAACAGGGTCCCCCCATCGGCGAGGGACACGCGTCCGGGCGCCTCCGTGATGGCGCCGGTGAACGCACCCCGGGCGTGTCCGAACAGTTCGCTCTCGAGGAGGTCGCCGCTCCCGGACGGGGCCGAGAACGTGACGAACGGGCGCCCGGCGCGTGGGCTCCACGCGTGGACGGCCCGCGCGAGGGACGACTTCCCCGTTCCGCTCTCGCCCGTGAGCAGCACCGTCGCGTCGCTGGCGGCCGCTTGCTGGGCGAGCCCAAGCACGCGGCCGACGGCAGCGTTCCGACTCTCCAGCACAACCGGCTCGGCCCCGCCTTGCCCGAGGCGAAGCGCGGCGACTTCCCGCTCGAGCGCCCGCTCCCGAGACAGCTTGTCGACAACGAGGGCGACCTGTTCGGGCAGAAACGGTTTGGGGAGGAGGTCGGCGGCCCCCAGGCGAACGCTTGCGATCGCCGTCTCGATGTCCGCATAGGCGGTCACGACCACGACGTGGGCCTTCGGAAGGAGAGCCGTGAGCTGTGGGAGGACGTCAAGTCCGCTCTCGGACCCGAGGCGGAGATCAAGGAACACGAGGTCGAACGCGGTACGCCGCGACTCGTCGAGCGCGCCGGCGGCCGTCGAGGCAGTCGTCGGGCGGACGCCCAAGTCGTCGAGGCAGCGGGCGAGGACGCGGCGAATGTTGGCCTCGTCGTCGACGATCAGGGCAGAGAGCACGAAGCGAGCGGCGGAGGGCGACCGTGGCGAAACTACCTGCCGTCCTCTCACGGCTGCTGTGCTCCGTTCGCTTCGCTCCCGGATCCTCGTAGGCTACGGCCTCGCCCTCATCCTCGTCGTCGTCGTCCTCGCAGTTGCGCTTGGGACAACGAGGCGGCTCGGGGCCTCCGGCGACGCGCTCCTGCGTCGCAACTACGTCTCGATCAGGGCCGCCGACGGAATGGCCGACGCAGTGGACCAGATACACGCGGGTACACTCCTCACGCGTGCGGGTGACCCGGCCGGGCGCGTAGAGGCGGCCGCCTCCGCCGACTCTTTCCGGGTCTGGCTCGGGCGAGCGCAGGCTAACGTGACCGAGCCCGGCGAGCGGGAGAGCGTCGCCCGGCTCGACTCGGCCTTCCGGACTTACCGCTCGCTCGCCCTCCGTACGGGCGGGGCCGCGCCTGCGTCCGTTCTCACGGCGTTCCAGACAGTCCGCACCGAGGCGGTCCGGCTTCGGACCATCAACCAGACGGCCATGGTCGTCGCGAGCGCGCAGACGTGGGCGGACGCCCGGCGGGCGTTCCGGCTCACGCTCGGGGTCGGGCTGGCCGCGATCGCGGCCGGGCTTGCGTTTAGCCTCGTCCTCGCCTCGGCCGTTGTCCGTCCACTCCGCTCGATGCGGGAGGCCGCGGACGCCATCGGGCGCGGGCGTTACGATGTCGCACTACCGGCCCCGACCGACGACGACCTCGGCGGGTTAGCCCAGGCGATGGCAGCGATGGCCCATGCGCTCCGCGACTACGACGCCCTTAACGTCGACCGGCTCCTTGCGGAGAAGCGGAAGACCGAAGCAGTGCTCCAGGCTATGGACGATGGTCTCGTCGTCGTCGACGCTGGAATGCGCGTGGCGACCTCGAACCCGGCAGCCGAACGGGTTCTCGGCCCCCTCGTTCAGGGCCGCCTCCTCGACGAGGCCGTCCGCGACCAGCGCCTCGTGGACGCCGTGCGAACGGCGTTCGTGGACGGGCGCGGGGGCGGGGCCGAGGCCGTTCCAAGGTTTGTCGCCGACGCAGACGGCCGACACGTCCAGTACGTCGTGTCTGTACTCGGCGGCCCACCTGGCGGGGCACCCGCGGCGATCCTCCTCCTCCGCGACCTCACGAAGCTCCAGGAGGCAGAGAGGCTCAAGGGCGACTTCGTGCGGGCCGCCAGTCACGAGCTTCGGACGCCGCTGACCGGTCTCGGGATGGCCCTCGGAATGCTCCGCGGCCCCGTCGCCGAGCGGCTCGACGAGCGTGACCAAGAGCTCCTTGACGTTGCCGTTGCCGAGCAGGGCCGGCTCTCTACCCTCGTAAGCGGACTCCTAGACCTCGCCAAGATGGAGGCCGGCCAGGCCTCCCTTGACCTCGACGACGTTGACGTCCGCGGGCTCCTCGACGAGGCGGCCGCGCGGTTCGCGGCACAGGCCGAGGCCAACGGCGCGACGGTCAACGTGGTGCCTGGACCGAGCCTTCCGTTAGTCCGGGCCGACGCAGGACGTCTTGCTATCGTGCTCTCGAACCTCGTCGCCAACTCGCTTCGGTACGTGGACCCGGGCGGTTGTGTGTGTCTCGCGGCACAGTCGGACGGGGGCGAGGTCCATCTCTCCGTAACTGACGACGGACCTGGGATTCCGGCTAATTGGTCCAACCGTGTCTTCGACCCGCTCACCCAAGTCGACGATGGCCGGGCAGGCGGGACGAGCGGACTCGGGCTTTCAGTCGCACGGGCTATTATGACTGCACACGGTGGGTCCATCCGTGTCGAGGAGGCTCCGGGAAAGGGAGCCTGCTTCTTGATCACGCTCCCGTCGCAGGGACCGGCACGATACTAGCTCGCCCCGAGACTTGCCACGATGCCCGTCGCCGCCGAGTTAGGCTTGCCCACCGCTATCAGATGGAGATGGATGGGGATTCCTCGCTGCGGCGTCACGCCTCGCCGGTCATTCGCGCACTCGGCGAGACTACGTTCGCCGGATACAGCGGAAGTAGTGCTGCCACTCGTTCAACCTCCGAGCTTGGCGGCGAGCGCGTCGACGACCGGACTTCTCAGCGCCTCCCGCCGCGTTGAGTTGACTTCGGCCTCCAGCGGCGAGGTCAACGGTCGTTGTTCGTTGTAATGGAGCAACTCGGCCACGGCGTCGTGGCCCGGGAGGCGCCGTACCTGCCGGACCACAACTGGCCGGTCACATCAGTCCCCGTTCGGCGAGGCTCGTGTAGCCGCGCCCGGCGATGATGAGGTGGTCGTGGACGGGGATGCCCATCACCTTCCCCGCCTCGACGAGCTGCTTCGTCACCGCCACATCCTCGCGGCTCGGCTCGGGGTTGCCCGACGGGTGGTTGTGCGCGAGCAGGATCGCGGCGGCGTTCGCGAGCACCGCCGCCTTGAACACCTGCCTCGGCTCGACGATGGCTGCTGCCAGCCCTCCGACCGACGCGACGTGCAGCCCAGTGACCGTGTTCGCTGTGTCGAGGAAGGCGACGACGAACTCCTCGCGGTCGCGGTCCTGGAAGTAATCGCTGAGCACCGCTGCGGCGTCGGTCGGCGACCGCAGGTGATCGCGCGTCGCGAAGTCGAAGGTGCGCTCGCGGACGAGTCGCGTCGTGAAGAGCGGGATGCCGGAGAAGAGCGCCGCGCGGTAGGCGCCGTTCGCCTCGGTCCGCGTCGTGATGCGTGCGCGGCTAGGGTGGACGGCGGGCTCGGCGAGATACGGACACGTGTCCGTGTTCTGGAGGATCGTGTTGTCGTTCGTGATGCTGTTCAAGGTCATGTTGGAAACGACGAGAGGCCGGGCCCGCGCTGGTGGCAGGCCCGGCCTCTCGGTCGGTGCTGGAGGTTGGTGAGGCGGAGATAGGCGGCTGTCCCCTCGACGAGTGCGAGCAGGTCGCGCGCAATCCAGTCGATGGCCGCGATCTCACCC
>DASVSE010000497.1:0-2155 GCA_036388235.1 Rubricoccaceae bacterium
TATGCTCTCGTCCACGTACGACATCGCCATCATCGGCGGCGGGCTCGTCGGCCTCGGGACGGCGTACGGGCTCACGCAGCGCCGGCCGGGGCTCCGCGTCGTCCTGTTCGAGAAGGAGAGCGCGCCCGCGCGGCACCAGAGCGGACGCAACTCGGGCGTTCTCCACGCCGGGCTGTACTACCCGCCCGGTAGCCGCAAGGCGCGGTTGTGCCGCACGGGCAAGGCACAGATGGAAGCCTTCTGCGAGGCCGAGGGCCTTCCGTTCGTCCGAAGCGGCAAGACCGTCGTCGCCGTCACCGAGGCCGAGCGTCCGCGCCTGGCGACGCTCGCCTCGCGCGCCGAGGCCAACGGGGTCGCCGCAGTGCGTCTCGGACCCGAAGGCATCCGCGAGCACGAGCCCCATGCGGCCGGCATCGAGGGCCTGTGGGTCGCGGAGACAGGCGTCACAGACTTTCCAGCCGTCGCCCGTCGGCTGGCCGAGATTCTGCGCACCCGCGGAGTCGAGATCGTCACGTCGGCCGAAGCGCTGCGGGGCCACGAAGGGCCGAGCGGCGTCACGGTCGAGTCGGGCGTGGGCACAACGGGCGTGCGCGTGCTCGTCAACGCAGCAGGCTTGTGGGCCGACCGCGTCGCGCGGGAGTTTGGCGTGACGCCCGGCGTGCGCCTCGTCCCGTTCCGCGGCGAGTACGCCGAGCTGCGGCCCGAGGCCGCGCACCTTGTTCGCGGGCTGATCTATCCCGTCCCGGACCCGTCGTTTCCGTTCCTCGGCGTTCACCTCACGCGCGGCGTGCACGGCGTTGTGGACGCGGGCCCGAGCGCCGCGCTCGCGTTCGCCCGCGAGGGCTACCGCTTTTCGACCCTGAGGCCGCGCGAACTGGCCGACACGCTCGGTTATGCCGGTTTCCGAGCCCTCGCCCGGAAGCACTGGCGGATGGGGCTGGCCGAGATGAACCGGTCCGTCAGCCGCCGCGCGTTCGGACGGGCGGCGCAACGCCTCGTGCCCGGCCTGGCCCTGTCGGACCTCGTCCCCGCGCCGTCCGGCGTCCGCGCACAGGCCGTCCGCCCCGACGGCTCGCTCGCCGACGACTTCGTGATCGAGACGACGCGCCGCGCGGTCCACGTCATCAACGCGCCGAGTCCGGCAGCAACGGCGTCGTTTGCCATCGGAGACGAGATCGCGGCCCTGGCCCTGGAACGCGTCTGACGTGCAGCGGCGGGTCTCTTACGCCGTCGCGGCCTCGGCCGTGGCCCCGTCGCCGGACGGGACGTCGGCGGGCGAGAGTGGCAGGTCGAACCAGAAGCGTGTCCCGCGTCCCTTGGTGCTTTCCACCTGGATCGTGCCGCCGTGCGCTTCGAGAATCTGGCGCACGATGGCCAGCCCGAGGCCCGTCCCGCCCATCTTGCGCGAGCGCGCCGTGTCGACGCGGTAGAACCGCTCGAAAATGCGGTCGAGGTGCTCCTCGGGAATGCCGCGCCCGGTGTCGATGACCTCGACACGCGCGCGGTCGAGGTGGCGGCGCATCCGGCACTGGACCGATCCTTCCTCGGAGTACGCGATCGCGTTGTCGATCAGGTTGGTCACCACCTGCCGGATCCGGTTGCGGTCCGCAAAGACCTCAAGAGGCGGGTTCTCGAAGGTCAGCGTAAGGCCCTTCTCAACCGCCCGCGGCATCAGCATCTCGCCGACCTCGTCGATGAGGCTTTGCAGGTCGAAGGTCTGCGGACGCAGCAGGTCCTCCCGGTACTCCAGCTTGGCGATCTCGATGAGGTCCGAGAACAGGTTGTTGAGCCGGTGCAGGTTGGCGAGCCCCTTCTGCGCGTAGTGCGCGCGCTGCTCGGGCGAGAGATCGGAGCCGAGGGCTTCGAGGTAGCCGAAGACGGCGAAAATCGGGTTCTTGACCTCGTGCGAGACGTTTCCGATGAACTCGTTCTGGACCCGCTGCATCCGCTGTAGCTCGTGAATGTCCGCGCGGAAGCGGCCGGCCATCTGGTTCAGGCTGCGGCTGAGCTCTTGAAACTCGGCGGCACGTGTGCGAACGGCAATCCGCCCATCAAGGTCGCCCTCGTTGATGCGCTGCGCCGACCGGGTGATGGCGACGAGCGGCCGGGTAACCTGCCGTGCGGCCGTCCAGGCGCCCAAAAGGGCGAAGACGAG
>DASVSE010000498.1:0-2261 GCA_036388235.1 Rubricoccaceae bacterium
GTCGCGCTCGCGTTCGCTGTGCCAGACCACCCGTGGGTGGACAGCTCGACTGGCGCAGCTGTTCGGGTCGCGATGACGGTCGGGGCCCGAGCGGACCGGTTCGACGCCGTCGCAGGTCGCCTGAGCCGAGTCTCGGCGGAGAAGCCGGGCGGGGGCGGCGCCTCAGACGTCGTGCTGGAGGAGACGACTGGGCGGATCAACGCAGACCTCACGTCCGGCGCCGACGTGACGCTCGCGACGCCGCTTCTCGCCAACGCGGGGCTGAGCAATCGGGGCGTGACGCCCGTCGGGACGGGCTTCCGCGTGACCGAGGACGAGGCTGCCCGCCTCGGGCTGGGCCGGATCCACGGACTCGACCGACACATCCGGCCTTACCAGAATGGGAAGGACGTCACGGCCACACCGCGCGGGTACTACATCATCGACCTGCTCGGCGTCGAGGAGAACGACGCCCGCGAGCGCTTTCCCGAGGTCTACGAGCACCTGCTGCGAGAGGTGAAGCCTGGCCGTGACCTCGTCCGCCGCGCGTCGTACCGCGACAGGTGGTGGATCCTCGGCGAGGCACGGTCCAGCTTCCGCCCGGCCCTCGCCGGTCTCTCGCGGTTCATTGCGACGCCGTATGTCGCCAAGCATCGACCATTCGTGTTCCTCGACGCCTCGGTCCTCCCCGACGAGGCGCTCATTGCCGTCGCCTCGGACGACGCGTTTCACCTCGGCGTGCTCTCATCCTCGGTCCACATCGCGTGGGCGCTCGCGGCCGGTGGGCGGCTCGGCGTTGGGAACGACCCGCGTTACAACAACTCGCGGACGTTTGAGCCCTTCCCGTTTCCAGACGCGTCCGTGCAGCAGGCCGAGACTGTCCGCACGCTCGGCGAGGCCATCGACGCTCACCGCAAGGCCAGACAGGCGGCGAATACTGACCTCGGCCTGACCGACCTCTACAACACCGTCGAGGCGCTTCGTGCCGGTCGCGCCCTGTCCGAGAAGGAGGAGGCGACGGCCGTGACGGGCCTCGCTCACACGCTCCTCGATCTCCACTGCCGCCTGGACAGCGCCGTCCTCGACTGCTACGGCTGGGACGACCTCGACGTCGATGCCCCGACGTTCGCACAAGCCGTGCTCACGCGCCTCGCCGCGCTCAACGCCGAGCGGGTAGGGGAGGAGGCCCGAGGACTCGTCCGCTATCTCCGCCCGTCGTTCCAGAACCCAGAGGCCGGAGACCAGACGACGCTCGACGTCGGCGTCGCAGCAATGACTGTCAGCAAGAAGGTCCAGAAGACGCCGTGGCCAAAGTCCACAACCGAGCGCGTCGTCGCCGTGCGGCTGGCTCTCGGTCGGCTCGCGCTTCCGATGCTCGTCACGGACGTCGCGGCCCAGTTCACCCGCGCACGCGAAGCCGAGGTCGCTGACGTGCTCGCAGCGCTGGACGCCCTCGGTCTCGTCGAGCGTTTCGACGACGGGACGTACAGCGTCTGACACATCCCGCGACTGTCAACAACCACCTGCCACGCCGTTCGATATGTCCGACACGAAGATCGAGTGGACCGACAAGACCTGGAACCCCGTCGTCGGGTGCACGCGGGTCTCGGCCGGGTGCGATAACTGTTACGCCGTCGTGCAGACGCGGATCAAGGCCGCCAACCCCGGGATGAAGGGGAAGTACGTGGGGCTCATCAACGAGGGCAAGCGCCATTTCAACGGCGTCGTCCGCCTGTGGGAGCCGCACCTAGACGTGCCGCTCAAGCAGACGAAGCCGAGCCGGTATTTCGTGAACAGCATGTCGGACCTGTTCCACGAGCGACTCGCGTTCGAGGACATCGCAAAGGTGTTCGACGTGATGAAGCGGGCACATTGGCACGTCTTCCAGGTCCTCACGAAGCGTCCAGAGCGCGCGTCTGAGTTCGCCTCGCGACTCCCGTGGCCTCCGAACGTGCTCATGGGCACGAGCGTCGAGGACGACCGTGTGTTGGACCGCATCGATGCCCTGCGGGCCGTCCCGGCGCACGTTCGGTTCCTCTCGTGCGAACCGCTCATCGGCCCGCTCGGCGTCGTCGACTTGACCGGCATCCAGTGGTGCATCGTCGGCGGGGAGAGTGGGCCGGGCTCGCGGATCATGAGACCCGAGTGGGCGCGCCATCTCCGTGACCAGTGCGTCGCGCAAGGCGTCGCGTTCCATTTCAAGCAGTTTGGCCACTTCGACGAGAAAGGCGCCTCTGTGGGCAAGGGCAAGTCCGGTCGCCTCCTCGACGGGCGGGAATGGA
>DASVSE010000499.1:0-5258 GCA_036388235.1 Rubricoccaceae bacterium
TGGGGCGAGGGCTATGTCGAGGTCAACGACCGGGGCCACGTCGCCGTCCGGCCGGACCCTCAGCAAAACATCGCGATCGACCTCGCCGACGTCGTCGAAGAGATCGTCGCCAAAGGCCTCACGCTGCCGGCCGTCGTCCGCTTCCAGGATCTCCTCGCGACGCGCGTGCGGCTGCTCAACGAGGCCTTCCAGACGGCCATTGCCGAGAGCGGCTACACGGGTGGCTACACGGGTGTCTATCCCGTCAAGGTGAACCAGCTCCGCGAGGTCGTCGACGAGATCGTCGAGGCGGGCAAGCCCTATGGCTTCGGGCTGGAGTGCGGGAGCAAGGCAGAGCTCGTCGCGACGCTGCCGCGGCTGGACTCGGACGAGACGCTGCTCCTCGTCAACGGCTACAAGGATGAGGCGATGCTGCGCCTCATCGGGACGTTCCAGCGTCTGGGCAAGCGCGTCCTGCCCATCGTCGAGAAGCCGACCGAGCTGCGCGAGATTCTGCGCCTCGCCGACGAGGCCGGGCAGCCTGCCCGCTTCGGTGTCCGCGTGAAGCTCTCGACCGTCGCCGACGGCCCATGGGCGATGTCGTCGGGCGACCTGTCGAAGTTCGGCGTGCCCTTGCCCGACCTTGTCGAGGCCGTCGACGGCTTGCTCGCCGACGGCCGGACGGACGCGCTCAAGCTGCTCCACTTCCACTTGGGAAGCCAGATCGGCGACGTGCAGGCGCTGAAGTCGGCCGTCAAAGAGATCGCCCGCATCTACGCGCACCTGATCAAGCGCGGCCTGGAGGTGGAGTTTCTCGACGTCGGCGGCGGCCTCGGCGTGAACTACGACGCGCACCCGTTCGGCGGCGCCAAGTCCGGCGGCGTGGACTACTCGACGCAGGAATACGCCAATGCCATCGTCTACGCCGTCCGCGAGGTCTGTGACGCCGAGGGCGTGCCGCACCCGCGCATCGTCTCCGAGAACGGCCGCGCCCTCACGGCCCACCACTCGGTCCTGGTCCTGGACACGCTCGGGATGATGACCAAGCCCGGCGTCGCCGACGATTTCGAGCCGGCCGCGGACGACCACGAGATCGTCCGCCAGCTCCACTCATTCCTCGCCGCCACGGCATCGGCGCGCGGCTTGGGCGAGCTTCTGGAGGTGTACCACGACACGCTGGAGCAGCGCAAAAAGTCCGAGGACCTCTTTGGCTACGGCTACCTGCCGCTCGGCCAGAAGGCCCTTGCCGAGCGCCTCTTCTGGACCGTCTGCCGCGGCATTCAGGCGCGCGTCCACGCCGCCGGCGCGGACTGGCTGCCGCCCGAGTTCGACGCGCTCGACGACGCCCTCGTGGACCAGATCCTGTGCGACTTCTCGGTCTTCCAGTCGCTCATGGACCACTGGGCGCTCGGGCAGCGCTTCCCGATCATGCCGCTCCAGCGCCTCGACGAGCGCCCGGGCTGCCGCACGCGCCTCGTCGACATCACGTGCGACTCGGATGGCAAGGTCGCCCGCTTTATCTCGCCCGACGGCAACAAGCGCTCGCTCGAACTCCACGAGACCGCCGAAGGCGAGACGTACCGCCTCGGCGTCTTCCTCGTCGGCGCGTACCAGGACATTCTCGGCGACGCCCACAACCTGCTCGGCGGCGTGAGCGAGGCGCATGTCTACGTGGACACGGACGAGCCGGGCGGCTACTTCCTGGAAGAGATGCTGCCGGGAACGACCGTCGAGCAGATGCTCGCGACGGTCCAGTACTTCCCGAGTGACCTCCAGCAGCGCGTCCAGGCCATCCTCCGCGAGAAGTCCAAGCAGGGCACGATCCGCCCGCGCGAGGCGCAGGAGATTCTCAAGCAGTACCGCGCCTTCTTCCCCGCCTCGACGTACCTCGAAGGCTGACCAACCGACCCGAATGGCTGCCCCCTCCCCTCTGACCCTCGGCCTCGTCCAGATGGCGATGTCGGCCGACCGCGCCGACAACCTCGCCCGCGCCGAGGCGCACGTCCGCGAGGCCGCGCGGCAGGGCGCGACCGTCGTCTGCCTGCCCGAGCTCTTTCTCTCGCGCTACTTCTGCCAGAGCGAGAACCCCGACGTGTTCAGTCTCGCCGAGGCCGTCCCCGGCCCGACGACCGAGGCCCTCGAACCGCTCGCCCGCGAGCTCGGCGTCGTGATCGTGGCATCTCTTTTCGAGAAGCGCGCCCGCGGGCTGTACCACAACACCGCCGCCGTCATCGACGCGGGGGCCGGCTACGTGGGCATGTACCGGAAAATGCACATCCCGGACGACCCGCTGTTCTACGAGAAGTACTACTTCGCCCCGGGCGACCTGGGGTTCAAAAACTGGGACACGACCGCCGGGCAGCTCGGTGTCCTTGTCTGCTGGGACCAGTGGTATCCCGAGGCCGCGCGCCTGACGGCCTTGCAGGGCTCCGAGGTCCTCTTCTACCCCACCGCCATCGCGTGGCACCCGGGCGAGAAAGAGGTCTACGGGACCGCCCAACGCGAGGCGTGGATCACGTCCATGCGCGGCCACGCCGTCGCCAACGGCGTCTACGTCGTCGCCGTCAACCGGACGGGCTTCGAGCCGACCGACGAGGCGGATGGTGAGGCCGAGGCGCACGGGCGCGGCCTCCAGTTCTGGGGCTCGTCCTTCGTCGCCGGGCCCGACGGGCAGATTATCGCTCAGATGAACGAGACCGACGAGGGCGTCCTCGTCGTCCCGGCGCCGCTCGGCGACATCGACTCGATCCGCCACGGCTGGCCCTTTCTCCGCGACCGGCGCATTGACGCCTACGGCGACCTCACGTCCCGCTACGGCCGCTAGACCCGCGCTATGCTCTCTTTCGATGCCGGCCGCTCGCCCGCCGCGCGCGGCTTCCGGATGCCGCCCGAGTGGGCGCCCCACGAGGCGACCTGGCTCACGTGGCCGCACTGCACGGACACGTGGCCGGACGTGGACCTCACGCTCTCCGCCGAGCCGGCCTATGTCGCGATGGTCGAGGCGCTGCGGCACGGCGAGACGGTCAACGTCGCCGTCCAGAGCGAGGCGGAGGCGCACCGCGTCGCGGGCATCCTCGCGGCCGCAGGCGTCCCGACCGGCGCAGGGACGAACGTCGCGCTCCGTGTGCTGCCTACGGACGACGAGTGGGTCCGCGACTACGGCGCGGTCTTCCTCACCGACGGCCGCGGCGGGCGCATCGCGACCGACTGGATCTTCAACGCGTGGGGCGGCAAGTACGACCGGACCGAGCGCAACAACACGGTCCCGGCCGCGATGGCAACCGTCCACGACGCCGAGCGCGTCGTGCTGCCCGTCGTGATGGAGGGCGGCTCGGTCGACGTCAACGGTGCCGGGCTCGTCCTCACGACGGAGTCCTGCCTGCTGAATCCGAACCGCAACCCCGGCCTCTCGCGGCAGGAAATCGAAGGGGTCCTCGCCGACGGCTTCGGGGCCGACGAAACGATCTGGCTCGGCGACGGCATCGCCGGCGACGACACGGACGGCCACGTCGACGACATGACGCGTTTCGTCGCCGAGCGAACCGTCGTGACGGCCGTCGAAGAGAACCCGGACGACGACAACTACACGCCGCTGATGGAAAACCTCGCCCGCCTGCGCGGCTGGCGCGGACGCGACGGGCGCGGCCTCGACGTCGTGACGCTCCCGATGCCCGCGCCGGTGACCCACACGACGGCCGCGGGCGAGACCGAGCGCCTGCCGGCGAGCTACGCCAACTTTCTCATCGCCAACGCGGCGGTCTTGCTGCCGGTCTTCGACGACCCGAACGACGCCGTTGCCATAGACGTCATGCAGCGCCTGTTTCCGGACCGCCGCATTGCGCCGATCCCCGCGCGCAGCCTCGTCTGGGGCCTGGGCGCATGCCACTGCCTCAGCCAGCACGTCCCGGCCCGATGATCCCGACTCCCCCCGTCGACCTCCGCTCCGATACGGTCACACGTCCGACGCCCGCCATGCGCCGGGCGATGGCCGAGGCCGAGGTCGGCGACGACGTGTACGGCGAAGACCCGACGGTCCTGCGCCTCGAAGCCGTCGTGGCCGAGCTTCTCGGCAAGGAGGCCGCCCTGTTTGTGCCTTCCGGCGTGATGGGCAACCAGATCGCGATCCGCGTCCACACGCGCCCCGGCGACGAAGTCGTCGTGGCCGAGCGGAGCCATCTCTACCACTACGAGGGTGCGGCTCCGGCCGCGCTTTGGGGCGTCCAGCTCCGGCCCGTCGGTAGTCTGTCGGGCGTGCTCGTGCCCGCCGACGTCGAGGCCGTCGTGCAGGGCGGGAACGACTGGGAGGCGCGAACGCGGCTCGTGTGTCTAGAAAACACGGTCAACAAGGCCGGGGGCGTGGCCGTCCCGCTCGCGCAGACGGCGCCCGTTGCCGAGGCCGCGCGCGCGCACGGGCTCGCGCTCCACCTCGACGGCGCACGCCTGTGGAACGCGGCCGCCGCCCTCGACGAGACCGAGGCGGCGCTCGCCGCGCCGTTCGACACGGTCAACGTGTGCCTCTCGAAAGGCCTCGGGGCGCCCGTCGGGTCTGTCCTCGCGGGCAGCCGGGACGCGATGCGCGAGGCGCGACGGGCGCGCAAGCTGCTCGGCGGCGGCATGCGGCAGGTCGGCATCCTCGCGGCCGCCTGCCTCGTCGCACTCGAACGCCGGGCCGGGCTTGCCGACGACCACGCGCGCGCGGCGCGGCTCGGCGAGGCCGTCGAGGCGACGGGTGTGTTCCGGCTCGTCTGCCCGCCCGAGACCAACATCGTCCTGTTCGACACGCCCGGCCGGCCAGCGGCCGAGGTCGTCGCCGAGTTGGCCGCGCTTGGCGTGCTGACCTCGGCGTTCGGGCCCGAAATGGTCCGCCTCATCACGCACCTCGATGTCGACGACGCCGGAACCGCGCGGGCCTGTGAAGCCATCGCGCGCGTCGCGGGCTGACGAAGGGGCCGCATGCCTGCGGCGGGGCCCAGACAGCCGGGCACGAGCGGAACCCGAGTGACGTTCGTCGCTACACGGATGCCCCGCCCCCGAGGAGATGGCCGAGTGGTTCGAGGTTTATGAGGACGCGCCCGCGCTCACCGCGGCCGAGCAGCACATGCGCCGGCTCGCGGTCGGGTTTGCCTTCGCGTCTGGGGCCGTCGTCGCGGCGGCGCCGGTGCTGGCGCTGGCATGGCCGGCGTGGTCGACGGCCGTCGCGCTCGGGGCGTTGACGCTGCTGATCGGGCACGCGGTGTGGCTCGTGTGGCAGCTCCGCCGCGCGCGGCGGGTGGTCTGGC
>DASVSE010000500.1:0-4924 GCA_036388235.1 Rubricoccaceae bacterium
CCGAGGCCTTCGCCGCCGGTGCCGCGTGAGCACACCCGCCCGTCAGCCAGCTCGAACGGCGGCACTGGTCGCGCTCGGCCTCGCGGCTGCGCTCGCCGTGTGCGCAGCCGCTGTCGTGTGGGGCTCGGCGGATCTCGGCACCGCCCGCGTCTGGGCTGCGCTCACTGGCATGGGCGACGCGACGGCGACAACGATCGTGTGGCGCCTGCGGATGCCGCGCGTCGCGCTCGCGGCGACGGTCGGCGGCGGGCTGGCGGTCGTCGGCGTGGCGATGCAGGCGCTTGTCCGCAACTCGCTCGCGGATCCGTACCTCTTGGGCGCATCGAGCGGGGCGAGTGCAGGCGCGGCCCTGTTCTTTCTCGGCTTCCTTCCGCCCATCCTCACGCGGGGGCTGACGATGCCGCTCGCGGCCATCGCGGGCGCGTGGATCGCCGTCGCGAGCGTCGTCGCCGTCTCGCGCCGCGACGGGGCTCTCGCCCCGACACGCCTGCTGCTGACGGGCGTCGCCGTGTCGGCCTTGATGGGATCGGTCACAGCGTTCGTCACTTTCGCATCGCCCGAGCCCGACCGGCTGCGGGCGGTCCTGTTCTGGCTGCTCGGCTCGTTCGCCGGGGCGACGTGGGGCTCGGTCTGGATGCCCCTCGGCGCATCGTCCGCCGCGCTCGTCGTGCTGTGGGCGCTCGCTCGCCCGCTCGACCTGCTCACGACGGGCGAGGAGCCCGCAGCCGCGCTCGGCGTGCCGGTCGAGCGCCTCAAAACGGCTCTCGTGTTAATCACCGCCATCGCGACGGGCGCGGCCGTGGCGGCGGCCGGCGTCGTTGGCTTCGTCGGGCTCGTCGTGCCCCATGCGGTTCGGATGGTGGCCGGAGCCAGTCACCGGCGCCTGGTCCCGCTCGCGTTCGCTGCTGGCGCCGTCTTCCTCGTCCTCGCCGACCTCGCGGCCCGAACGGTTCTCGACGGGCAGGAAGTCCCGGTTGGCGTCCTCACGGCGCTGTGCGGCGTCCCGTTCTTTCTCGCCCTCCTCCGCCGCAGCGCCGCGGTCGAGTAGACGCGTCCACGTAAACGCGGGCACGCTACTCGGAGCGCAGCGCGTCGATGGGGCGAAGGCGCGCCGCCTGAACCGCCGGGACGACCCCGAACGTGAGCGCGACGACGGCGACGCCCGCGAGCGCGCCGAGGGCCCAGCCCCACGGGAATGCGGGCGCCGTGCTCATGAGCGCCGCTGCCACGTTCCCGCCGAGCACGCCGAGGGCGACGCCGACGAGCCCGCCCATCTGGCACAGCACGACCGCCTCGACCAAGAACTGCCGCCGGATGTCGCCACGTGTCGCCCCGAGCGCCTTGCGAATGCCGATCTCGCGCGTCCGCTCCGTGACGGAGACCAGCATGATGTTCATCACGCCCACGCCCGCCGCGAGAAGCGCGATGAGCCCAACGCCCGCCCCGCCGAGCGAGAGCGCCCGCGTGAACCCCTTGAGGTTCTCCGCCACGTCCGCCCCGCTCGTCACGCCGAAGTCGTTGTCGGCCTCAGGCGCAAGCTGCCGGACGGCCCGCAGCGCGCCCGTCGCCTGGTCGCGCGTGCTCGACAGCAGCGCCGCCGTCGGCGCGCGGACGTCGATCTCGACGTCCTCGTCCGCCATCCCGTACGCGTCCACGACGCGCGAGACCGGCGCGACGACGCGCTTGTTCGGGTCCATCATCCCGAACCCGCCGCTCTCGGGCGCGAGCACGCCCACGACCGTGTACCGCCTCCCGTCGATCCGCACCTCGCGGCCGACGGCGTCGCGGCCCGTGAACAGCTTGTCGCGGACCGTCGAGCCCAGCACCGCCACGGCCCGTGCCCCGCGGATGTCCTCGGCGTCGAGGTAGCGGCCCTCGGCAAGGTCCATTCCATGGTTGGCCGCGTACGCCTCATCCGTCCCGTCGAGCATCACGTCGGGGTCCGTCTGCGCGTCGTCGGTGCGGACTTCGACGCCCCACCGCGCGACGGAGGGGCTCACGGGCAGGCCCGACCGCTCGGCGAGCGCCTCGGCCTGCGCCAGCGTCAGGATCGGCCGCGAGTCCTCGTCCTCAGCCGAAGGGCCGTTCTTGGTGAACCGCGAGAACGTGATCGTCTGCGACCCCAGCGCCGCGAGGCTGTCCGTCAGCGTCGACTCCAGCACGGCCACGGCCGTGACGGACGCGACGACCGAGAAGACTCCAATCGCCATCCCGACGAGCGTGAGCGCGCTCCTCAGCGCGTTGCCGCGCAGGGCCTGAAAGGCCATCCGAATCGTTTCCGTGATCATTCGTAGCGCAGGGCGTCGATGGGGCGGGCACGGGCAGCCTGCCACGCCGGGACGAGCCCGAACGCGACGCCCACGACCCCGCAGATGAGAAAGGCGAGCGCGACCGTCCCGACCGACAACTCGGCCGTGAACACCTGGTCGATGGCGAGCGCGACAACCGCCGCGAGCGACACGCCGATGATGCCGCCGAGGCAGCAGATGAGGACCGCTTCGATGAGAAACTGGAGCAGGATCGCCCGCCGCGTCGCCCCGAGCGCCTTGCGGACCCCGATCTCGCGCGTCCGCTCTTTCACGCTCACAAACATCACGTTCATCACCCCAATCCCGCCGACAAGCAGCGAGAGCGCCGTCAGAAACAGGCCGACGCCGTAGGTCGCGACGCGCATCGTGGACACGAGCTCGCGGAACTGGTCCTGCCGGTTCACCGCGAAGTCGTCGTCCTCCATCGGGTCCAGCCCGCGCCAGATCCGCACGAGCCCGTGGATCTCCTCCTCGGCCGCGTCCAGCGTCACGCCCTCGCGGACCCGGATCTTGACGGCGATGTCGCGGTCGGACGAGAACAGCCGGCGGTACGCCCGGATCGGGATCGTCGCGTCGTTGTCGGCCGACTGGAGCCCGAGAAACGACCCGCGCTTGACCGTGACGCCGACGACCTCGAACCGCTGCCCGCCGATGCGGACCGGCTTACCGATCGGGTCCTCACCCGGAAAGAGCGCCTCGACGACGTCCGACCCGAGGACGGCGACGGCCCGGCCCGCGTCCGCCTCGGCCTCGGAGAACGAGCGCCCCTCGGCGATGTCGGCCCCGCCCGTGTCCACGTACGCCGCCGTCGAGCCCGTCACCCCGACGCCCTCGGCGTCGTCGCGGCCGCGCGAGACCGTCAGGCTCGTGCCCGTGAGCGGGACGACGGCCGCGGCCGTCTTCGACCGCGCCCGCAGAAACGGAACGAGGTCGTCGGTCACGGGCGGCCGGTTGCGGAGCTTCCACCACTCCTCGAATGCGAACCACGGCGTCTTCTGGACGAACAGCGCGTCGTCGCCGATGATCGACATCGAGCGGTTGAACGCGCCCTCGATGCCGTTGATGACCGTGAACATCGAGGTGACGGAGACAATGCCGATCACGATCCCGAGCGTCGTCAGGAGCGCGCGCAGCTTGCGCGCCCACAGCGTCCCGGCCGCGATGCGGAAGCCTTCGGCGAGTTCGGTCGAGAGCATGCAGTCGGGGGCGGCGGGGGCTGGAAGCTCGGGCGCTACGGCGCCGCGCCGCGGATTCCTCGGCGCGGCACCGTCCGGACGACGATTTTCATGATCGCACCCGCCGGATCCCCGTCCGAGCCTCCGCGTCCCCGCTGCCCGCGTCCCCCGAACTCCCTCCGCCGCGCCATGCCTCCGCACCTGTTCGTCCTTTTCGGCGCGACCGGCGACCTTGCCGCCGTCAAGCTGTTCCCCGCCCTCTACCACCTCTCGACGGACGCGCCTGACCCCGAGGATGCCGAGGACGCCCCCGACACGCCGTTCGTCGTGCTCGGCGTCGGCCGGTCGGACTGGGACGACGCGCGCCTCCAGAAGACCGCGGCGGATGCGCTCGTCAAGGCCGGGACGCCGAAGCGCAAGGCGGCTGCGTGGGCCAAAAAGACCCTCCGTTACGCCCGCGCCGCCTCCTACGACGACCTCTCGGCCGTCGTCGAGCGCGCCGCCGACCTCGAGGCCGATGCCGGGACGAAGGGCAACCGGGTGTACTACCTCGCACTCCCGCCCTCCGCCTTCCCCGACGCGATCCGCGCCGTCGGCGAGCACGAGGCCGAGCGGCAGGGCCAGAAAGGGGCCGGCTGGGGCCGCCTCGTCATCGAAAAGCCCTTTGGCCACGACGCCGCCTCGGCCCGCGACCTGAACGCCGTCGTCCACGCCCACTTCGACGAGGACTCGGTCTACCGCATCGACCACTACCTCGGCAAGGAGACCGTCCAGAACCTGCTCGTCTTCCGCTTTGCCAACGCCCTCTTCGAGTCGTCCTGGAATCGGACGCAGGTCGAGCGCGTCGAAATCACGGTCGCCGAGACGAACGACGCCGAGGGCCGCGCAGGTTACTTCGACGGCGTCGGGACGCTCCGCGACATGATCCAGAACCACCTCACGCAGCTCTTCACGCTCGCGGCGATGGAGCCGCCCGTCCGCCTCGATGCCGACGGCATCCGGACCGAGAAGATCAAGGTGCTCCGCTCCACGCGGACGGCCCGCCGAGACGAGGTCGTCCTGGGGCAGTACGGCGCCGGGACTGTTGAGGGCAAAAAGAAAGAGGCCTACCGCGACCACGACGGCGTCGCGAACGGGTCCACGACCGAGACCTTCGCCGCCGTCCGCCTCCACGTCGACAACTGGCGCTGGAAGGGCGTCCCGTTCGTCCTCCGGACCGGCAAGCGCATGCCCGAACGCCTCACCGAG
The DNA here is from genome assembly GCA_036388235.1 of Rubricoccaceae bacterium. GTDB lineage: Bacteria > Bacteroidota > Rhodothermia > Rhodothermales > Rubricoccaceae > DASVSE01. The sequence goes on from DASVSE010000500.1 coordinate 4,733, forward strand.
ATCGCCGTCGTCTTCCGCACGCCGCCCGTCGCCCTGTTCCGCCGCAAGGGTGAGTCCCACCCGACGCCCGCGCCGAACGTCTTGCGGATCCGCCTCCAGCCCGACGAGGGCTTCCACCTTTCCTTCGAGGTCAAGACCCCCGGCGACGGCTTCGGCGTGACCACGCAGACGCTCGACTTCTGCTACCAGGAC
>DASVSE010000501.1:0-3237 GCA_036388235.1 Rubricoccaceae bacterium
GCGAATCGCAGACGGCCTTGCCGAATCCGCACAGCCACTCGGAGCCGACGCTATCGCCGGGACTGCAACGGCTGGCATTCCGCACGCCGCTCTCGTCGCCGACCGTCTGGGGCTGCCGCTGTGCTACGTCCGTGCTAGCGCCAAGGACCATGGACGGCAGAACCGGATCGAAGGCCGCGTCCTTCCCGGTCAGCGCGTGATTCTGGTTGAGGACTTGGTGTCGACAGGCGGCTCCGTCCTCTCTGCCGCCGCCGCGCTTCGCGAGGCCGGCGCGGTCCCGATCGCTGCGCTCGCTGTTTTCTCGTACGGCTTCTGGGAGGCAGATAGAGCCTTTGCCGCTGCCGGACTCCCGCTCCAGACGCTCACGACGTTCGAAGCGCTGGTCGGTGCGGCCCGGTCCGACGGCGCGCTCTCGGACGCCGATCTCGAAGCGCTTGCCGAGTGGCACCGCGATGCGGCCGGGTGGAGCGCGGCGCGGGCGTCGCGGGGAAACGGAATGTGACGGCGCGGAGTCCGGGTCATGACCCCACTGGCCTCTGCGTCCCATGACCGCTGTCCTCCTCACCATCGGCGACGAGATCCTGCTCGGGCAAATCGTCGATACCAACGCTGCGTGGCTGGGCGAGCGGCTCGCGGCGTCGGGAGTGGACCTCGTCCGCCACGAGACCGTTCGGGACACCATGCCTGCGATCCGGGCTGCGCTCGAACGGGCGTTTGCGCCCGGCGAAGGCGGCGGCGTCGGCCTCGTCGTGGCAACGGGCGGCCTGGGTCCAACGACCGACGACCTCACGCGCGAAGCCGTCGCGGCGCACTTTGGCGTGGGTGTTCGGCAGGACTGGGGGATTGAAGACCGGTTGCGGGCACTGTTTGCGGCCCGAGGCCGCGAGATGCAGCCCGTCGTGCTCCGCATGGCGGGCGTGCCCGAGGGATTTACGGTGCTGGACAACCCGGTCGGGACGGCGCCGGGTCTGTGGGGCGAGCGGGCCGGCCCGCACGGAACCGAGCGAGTCGCCCTTCTGCCCGGGGTCCCACGCGAGATGAGCGCGATCTGGGACAGCAGCCTGCGCGCGCAGGTCGACGCCCTCGCTGGAGGCGCCGTCGTGTCGCGGACGCTGGTTACGGCCGGGTACGGAGAGACCGACCTGGCCGCCCGTCACGGAGACCTGGCGGACGTGCTCGTGTCGGACGCCCGCGCCGACGTCGGCATTGCCTACCTGCCCGGTCTGGGGACGGTGCGCCTGCGTGTGACTGCCCGCGGCCCGGACGCCGCAGCGGCGAGCGCCCGCGTCGACCGGGTGGTCGATCGCCTGAGCGAGCGCCTCGGCGATGCGGTTTTTGGCGAGGGAGCCGACACTCTCGAGGGAGTCGTTCTGGATGGACTCGTGGCGTGCGGGCTCACCATCGCCACGGCCGAGAGCTGCACGGGCGGCAGCATCGCGGCCCGGCTCACCTCCGTTCCGGGCGCGAGCCGAGCGTTCATGGGCGGCGTCGTCGCCTACGACAACCGCATCAAGACTGGACTGCTCGGCGTGTCCGTCGCTCTCCTTCGGGAGCATGGCGCTGTGAGCGAACCGGTCGTTCGGGCCATGGCCGAGGGCGCCCGCACCCACCTCGGCGCCGATGTCGGCGTGGCGACGAGCGGCGTTGCCGGGCCAGGCGGTGGGACGCCAGAGAAGCCGGTCGGGACCGTCTGGCTCGCCGTCTCGTGGCCCGACGGGGAAGGGGGCGCTCGTACCGAGGCGGTCCGGTTGCAATTCTCGCACGACCGGGGGGTGACGATCGGCCTGAGTACGGTCTCGGCATTGAATCTCGTCCGCCGCCGCGTGCTCGGTCAGTAATCCCAATCCGCGGCGTCCAACTTTTCCATCCGGCACCGGTTAGACCCGTGCACTGCGCGCGTCTAGACGGGCGGGCCCGCTGACGCCCCGGTGTCACACGCAGTGCCCTATCCTGTCCCCGTCCGGCACCGAGATCGGTGCCTCCACCGTGCCTGAGGGGCGACGCCGTCCGGCAATCCCTCACACTCCAGCCGCCCCCCCGGGGGCCTGCCCTCATGGCGAAATCCTCCCCCACGTCGGCGACGGTCTACGCGTCCGACAGCGCCGGAAAAGTCAAGGCCCTCGACCTTGCGATGAAGCAGATCGAGAAGCAGTACGGCAAGGGCGCCGTAATGAAGATGGGCGACGCGCCGCCGCAGCTCATCGACGCCGTCTCGACGGGCTCGCTCACGCTCGACCACGCGCTCGGAATTGGCGGCGTCCCGCGCGGCCGCATCATCGAGATCTACGGCCCCGAGTCGTCGGGCAAGACGACGCTGGCAACGCAGATCATCGCCGAGGCGCAGAAGCTCGGCGGCCAGTGCGCCATGATCGACGCCGAGCACGCCTTCGACGCGGGCTACGCGCAGAAGCTCGGCGTCAACACGGACGAGCTGCTTATCTCGCAGCCCGACACCGGCGAGCAGGCGCTCGAAATCTGCGACATGCTCGTCCGCTCGGGCGCGCTCGACGTTGTCGTGATCGACTCCGTCGCCGCGCTCGTGCCTAAGGCCGAGATCGAGGGTGAGATGGGCGCGAGCCACGTCGGCATCCAGGCCCGCCTGATGTCGCAGGCGCTCCGCAAGCTTACGGGCACGATCTCGCGCACCAACACGATCCTCATCTTTATCAACCAGATCCGGATGAAGATCGGCGTCATGTTCGGCTCGCCCGAGACGACCGCCGGCGGCCGCGCCCTCAAGTTCTACGCCTCGGTCCGCATGGACATCCGCCGTATCGGCGCGATCAAGGAGGGGACCGAGGTCGTCGGCAACCGGACCAAGGTCAAGGTGGTCAAGAACAAGGTCGCCCCGCCATTCCGCGAGGCCGAGTTCGACATCATCTACGGCGAGGGCGTCTCGTCCCTCGGTGAGCTCGTCGACCTCGGGCTGGAGCACGACATCATCCAGAAGTCGGGCTCGTGGTACTCGCACGGCGAGGACCGCATCGGGCAGGGCCGCGACGCCACCAAGCAGTGGCTCTCGGACAACCCGGACAAGCGCGAGATCGTCAAGCAGGCGATCAAGGACGCGATGGGCATGGGCATCGTCCAGGCCGCCCCGCCGGTTGAGGACGACGTCGAAGAGATTGACGAGGCGCTTCTCGACCTCTAAGGCATCCAGCCATTCCTGCGCTCGGTTTCGGTGGGGCCGGCAGACACGTGTCTGCCGGCCCCACCGAAACCGAGCGCAGGAATGGC
>DASVSE010000502.1:0-9821 GCA_036388235.1 Rubricoccaceae bacterium
CTACCTCATCGAGGGCGTCGGGGAGGACATCCTCGCGGGCAACATGGACTTCGACCTGTGCACGGACTTTGTGCAGGTGACGGACAAGGCCGCGATGCAGATGACGCGCCGCCTCGCCCGCGAAGAAGGCCTCTTTGTCGGGCAGTCCTGCGGCATGGCCCTCGCTGGTGCCCTCGACTGGCTCCGCGCGCACCGTGACACGCTCACACCCGAGTCGGTCGTCGTCGTGCTCCTGCCGGACTCGGGATTCCGCTATCTCTCGAAAACGTTCAACGACGAGTGGATGCGCCGCAACGGCTTCCTGGAAGAGGCCGCGACGCTCACACTCGACGATGTGCTCGCCGCCCGCAAGACGCAGGAGCCCGTCGTTGCCGTCTCGCCCGACGCCACGCTCGCCGACGCCATCGCGGCAATGATGCAGCACGGCATCTCGCAGCTGCCCGTCCTCGACGGTGCGACCGTCGTCGGGAGCCTCAGCGAGCGCGGCGTCCTCAACCACCTCATCGGCGATGCCGGCGCCCGCGACCGGCCTGTCCGCGAGGTTATGGCCGCGCCACTCCCGGTCGTCCGTCGCAGCGTCCACCTCGATAACCTCACGGCGACGCTCGACGGCGAGGCCGGGGCCGTCTTGGTGCAGGACGACGCGGCCGGCGACGGCGCCCCACCGGCCGCCTTCCACATTGTCACGCGGTCCGACCTCATCGCGGCCCTGGCGCAGGCCGGCCGCCAGCGCGTACCGGCAGGCTAACGCGCCCGGCACAACCAGCCGCGTCTCAGCCTTTCTCCCTTATCACTCCCTTTGATGGAACCGCAGCAGCAGGACGGGGCGCTCCAGATCGAGCTCTCCGAGGACATCGCCGAAGGCGTCTACACCAACCTCGTCATGATCGCGCACAACCCGGAGGAGTTTGTGCTGGACTTTATCCGTGTCCTCCCGGGCGTGCCCAAAGCGCGCGTCAAAAGCCGCGTCGTCGTCACGCCGGGCCACGCGAAGCGCCTGCTGGCGGCGCTCGCGGACAACCTGCACAAGTACGAGTCGCAGTACGGCGAGATCGGCGAGCCGCACCCGGAGCCGCAGGGCATGTTCACGATTCCGAGCGGCGAGGCGTAACGCCTAGCTGATCCGGTCGAACCCGGCGTACCGGGCGAGGTGCTCGGGGATGACGACCGACCCGTCGCTCTGCTGGCCGTTCTCCAGCAGGGCGGCGACGATGCGCGGCAGCGCAAGGGCCGACCCGTTGAGCGTGTGCACGGGCTGTGGCTTCCCTCCGCCCGTCGGGCGGAAGCGGATGCCGGCCCGGCGCGCCTGGTACGCCTCGAAGTTGGAGACGGACGACACCTCGAGCCACCGGCCCTGACCCGCGCTCCACACCTCCAAGTCGAACTTCTTGGCCGGCGTGAACCCGAGGTCGGACTCGCACATCAGTAGTCGGCGATACGGCAGCCCGAGTGCCTGAATTGCCCGCTCGGCGTCGTCGCGGAGCGCGTCGAGGGCGGCGTAGCTCGTGTCGGGATGGACAAAGCGGACCAGTTCCACCTTGTCGAACTGGTGCAGGCGGTTCAGGCCGCGGACCTCCTTGCCGTACGAGCCCGCCTCGCGGCGAAAGCACGGCGTGTGCCCGGCGATGAGGCGTGGCAGGTCGGCCTCGTCGAAGATCTCGTCGCGGTGGAAGTTCGTCAGCGGCACCTCGGCCGTGGGCACGAGATAGAGATCGTCCTCGGTCGCGTGGTACATCTGTCCCTCCTTGTCGGGCAGCTGGCCTGTCCCGAGCGCACTCGCCTCGTTGACGAGGAGGGGCGCCTGGACCTCGGTGTAACCCGCCTCGGCAGCGAGGTCGAGAAAGAACGCGATCAGCGCCCTCTGGAGGCGCGCGCCCTGGCCGATGTAAAAGGGGAAGCCGGCGCCCGTGGTCTTCGTGCCCCGCTCGAAGTCGACCAGCCCGTGTGCGGCTGCCAGTTCCCAGTGCGGCTTCGGGTCGAAGTCAAATACGGGCGCGTCGCCCCACTCGAAGACGACCGTGTTGCCGTCCGGGCCGTTGGGGTTGAACGGAGGAACGCTCGGATGCGGCAGGTTGGGAATCTCGAACAGCAGACGGCGTACGTCGGCATCGGCCTCACGCTCGTCGGTCTCGAGGGCCTTGATGTCGACCTTGGCCTGCGCGACGGCCTCGCGGCGGGCGGCTGCCTCGTCCTTCCGGCCGGCCTTGAACAGCTCACCGATCTCGCGCGAGGCCGCATTGGCCTGCTCCTGACGCTCCTGGAGGCGCCCGACCGCCTCGCGGCGGCGCGCGTCCGCGGCGAGGAGGGCGTCGACCTCTGTCCCGTCGCCGGTCTTTTTGGCGAGGATGGCCGCGCGGACGCGGTCGGGGTCCGTGCGGAGCAGGTCGAGGTCGATCATCGCGGGGCAGGAAAGCGAGGCGCCAAAATGCACGACCCGCAGCGCGGGCGCGTTCAGGAACGTGAGAAAAGCGCACCGCGGGTGGTGCGCCTCGCCGGCCTCTGCCGCCCGGCCGCGTATGCGCCGGAGTACCTTTTCCGCACACCGCCCCCGGACCCATGCCTCGCCTCGCCCTTCTCGCTCTTGTACTCCTCGCCGGATGCAGCGCCCGCCCAACGAGCGGCCCCGCCGCAACGTTGCCGGGCACGACGTGGCTCGTAGACCGCATCGTCGAGCCCGATGGATCGGTTCGCCGCGGAACGGGCGAGACGGTCTCGTTCGGGGCCGACGGGCGCATTGCTCTGTCGTCGTGCAACCTCTGCTCGGGCCCCTACACCATCACGTCGGCGGGTGTGCTGACGCTCGCTCCGACGCTCGCGTGCACGCGCCGGGGGTGCCCCGATGGGGCAACCGAGTTGGAGCGCGAGCTGACGGGCCCGCTCCGTACGAGCCGCGACGGCGAGTACCTCGTGCTGACGGCTGCCGAGGGCGGCCGGCAGGTGCTGCTGCTGCCCGACGCGGCTGTCCAGCCGGACGCCGAGTCGAACTAGGTCGAGGCTGGAGCCTGCGGTCGCAGCGATTTAGACCCGCCGCGAGCGTGTGTTCTGCCCCCCCGTTAAGGCTCGGGCTGTGGCTCGCCGAGGCGGCTCCGGACCGCCGCGAGCGCGTCGGCGAGCGGACGCGGGCGGTATCCCAACTCGCTCTCGGCGCGAAGGATGAGCAGCCCGCCGCGGAGTGGGCGCGGTGCACCCGGATGCAGCTCGGCCGTCGTGGCGGGCGAGATCAGGCCCGCGTCGAGCCCGAACACGTCGGCGACGGCGTGAGCGACCGCGAGGGGCGAGACGAGCTCACGGCCCGCAATGTGGAACAGGCCCGCCTTTCCACCCAGGACGATGCGGGCGACGCCGTCGGCGAGGTCGTCGTCATAGGTAGGTGTGCGCAGCTGGTCCGAGGCGACCCGGACCGGCCGGCCCGCTGACAGCTCGTGGACGAGCCAGCGGACCAAGTCCAGCCGCACGGACGTCCCCTCGGGTGCGCCGTAGACGAGCGTCGTCCGGACGACCGCCCAGGAGGGCAGGCGAGATGCGACGAGCGCATTCTCGGCCGCGAGCTTGGTCCGGCCGTACGTGCCCGTTGGGTCGGGTCGGTCGGTCTCGCCGGAGGGGCCGTCCGAGAACACGAAGTCGGTCGAGAGCAGCACGAGGCGGGAGCCGTAGCGGCGGCACGCCGAGGCGAGCCCGGCCGTCGCATCGACGTTGAGCGCCCAACAGGCCGCGCGGTCGGCCTCGCACGCCTCGACCCGCGCCGTCCCGGCGCAGTGAACGACGACGCCGGGGGCGAAATCCTGAAAGACCCGCTCGACAGCAGCGGAGTCGGTGACGTCGAGCGCCGTATAGCCTCCGGCGAGGCCGGCGCCGGCAAAGCGCGACGCGCGGCCTGTCGCGAGCAGGTCGGCCCCGGGCCACCGCCCGAGGCGGCGCGCGACCGCCTGCCCGACGAGCCCGTTCGCTCCCGTGAGGAGCACGCGCGGCGGAATCACGAGGCGCCCTCGGCCGGCGCACCCATGGCCTGCGGATTCGCTGCCTGCGCGCGTCGCGCGTGGACGGCCGTGCGAAGCGCGTCGGCGATCTCCGCGAGCGAGGCGCCGGGCGTGAACACGGCGTCGACGGTGCCCGCGGTGTGCAAGGCCTCGGCGTCGTCGGGTGGGATGGTGCCGCCGGCGAAGAGGAGCACGTCGGTGAGCTCGGCCGCGTCGAGAAGCGCGCGGACGCGCGGGAGAACGGTCCCGTGGGCGCCCGAGAGGATCGAGACGCCGACGGCGTCTACATCCTCCTCATCGGCGGCCCGGACAACAGCCTCGGGCGTCTTGCGGAGGCCGGTGTACACGACCTCCATGCCCGCATCGCGCAGGGCGGCCGCGACCACCTTGGCGCCCCGGTCGTGCCCGTCAAGGCCCACCTTGGCGATGAGGACACGGACGGGCCGCTCGGAGCGAGGCTGTGCGTCGGTCACGGGTAGAACCGCACGCCGACCGCCGGGGCGACGTCGAAGTCGGTGTCGGGCGTCAGCAGTACGCGTGGGACGAGCTGGCCGAAAATCTCGAACTCGCGCGCGAGGTAGACGCTCGCCCCGAACGCCGCCGAGACGCCCGCCGCGACATCGGGCTCCGTATCGTAGAGGAAGGCGCCAGGCCCGAACCAGACGCGCGCGTCGGTCGCACCCGTCCCGACACGCCGTTCGCGGATGAGGTAGTGCGCCTGCACGCCGAGCGTGTTGTCGAGGTCGAGGTCGACCGTAAACGCGCCGCGGCCCGCGCCGACCTTGAGGGTGAGACCCGTCGGGTCGGGGACGAGGCCACCGATGCCGATTTGCGCCGAGGCCGCGGGGGCCGCGAGGCCTACCAGGAGCGCGAGTAGAGAGAGGCGGAGCATGGGATCAGGAGGTAAGAGAGGGGAGGAGGGCGCCGAGCGAGTGCGCCTCGCCGGGCGCGAGACGACCGGAGAGGACGAGGCGAAGTTCGCGGCGCCGGGCCGCCGCCTCGTACCGAGCCCACTCGGCTTCCGTTTCCGGGGCGCTTGCCGGAACGGGAACGGGCCGCGCCTCGGCGTCGACGGCGACGAAGGTGTAGAAGGCCGTGTTGCACAGCCGGCGCTCGCCGCCCGTCGCCGGGCTCTCGGCGAAGACCGTCAGCCCGACCTCCATCGAGGTCGTGAACGCGCGGTTGACGACGGCCTCGATCACGATCACCTCGCCGAGGCGGATGGCGCCACGAAAGTCGACCGAGTCCACGCTCGCCGTCACGACGGTCTGGGTCGCGTGGCGTTGGGCCGAGATGGCGGCGCACACGTCCATGAGGTGCAGCAGGCGTCCGCCCATGAGGTTGCCGAGCGTGTTGGTGTCGTTCGGCAGGACGAGCTCAGTCGTCTGGCAGGCGCTCGCCGACGGGGGGACGCGGCGTGGCGTCTCAGAGACAGAGGCCATCGGGACTGGCGGATCGGTGGGCGCTCGGCGGGGCGCCGGTGCCCGGGTAAGCTACGGGGAGCTGCCGGCCTACCCGGGCACCTAAGCACGCCTCCGCTGGAGGAGGAGACGTGCTCGAAATCCGGCTCCGCGCCTCGCCCGTGGTCCGGGCACCGTCGGCATCCCGACGCGAGCTGGGGGTTACGTCTTCTGGGGCTGCTTGCGGGCGGCCGGGAAGAGGACGTTGTTGAGGATGAGCCGGTAGCCGGGCGAGTTGCGGAAGAGCGCGAGGTCGGTGGGCGGGTCGCCGACGTAGTGCTGGTAGTCCTCGGGGTCGTGGCCGCCGTAGAAGGCGAAGAAGCCCTGACCGGCAGGGCCGTAGAGGTAGCGGACGGACCCGGTCGTGGGGGACTGGCCGAGCGTGACGACGCCGGGCTTGACGGCCGAGGCGCGGAAGGCGGTCGTCTGCCCCATGAAGCCGCGGACGCTCGCGACGTGGTTCTGCGTCAGCATCGACGGGACGGGGTCTTCGCGGGCCGAAAAGTCGAAGAGCGTGAAGTAGTCCGTGAACTCGTTGCGCAGCTCCGGCGGCGGGGGCTGGTCGATGTCGCCGTGGGAGTACTGGAACGCGTTAACGTTCGGGACGAAGTTCTGGAAGGCGAGCGTGCGCGAGAAATCGAGGTGGTCCGCGAAACCGGGATCGATAGGCGTGCCGTCGATCTCAGCCGGGACGATGTCTGTGCCGCGCGCGGCGAGGGCATAGTCGAACGTGTCGGCGCCGGCGCACATGGCGAAGAGGAAGCCGCCGCCCTCGACGTAGGCACGGATGGTCTCGGTGACGGCGAGCTTGAGAAGCGGGACGCTCGCGAAGCCCTCGGCCTGCGCGGAGGCCTCGGCGAGGCGCTGCTGCTCCTGGTACCACGACTGGCCGGCGTACTGGCCGTAGAACTTGCCGTACTGGCCGGTAAAGTCCTCGTGGTGGAGGTGGACCCACTCGAACTCCGAGAGGCGCCCGGCGAGGACGTCGGCGTCGTAGATCTGCTCGTACGGGACCTCGGCGTAGGTGAGGGCGAGCAGGACGGCGTCGTCCCACGGGAGCGTCTGCGTGGGCGCGTAGACGGCGATGCGAGGGACGCGTTCGAGTCGGACGGCGGCCGTATTGGCGGGCCCGCTTTCGGCCTCGGCGACGAGCGCGGGGCCGTCGGCAGGCTCGAACGAGACGCCGCGGATGCGGAGTTCGTCCTGGAAGGCGGCGTCGGCCGGGGCGACGAAGGCGCCGCCGCGGACGTTGAGGAGCCAGTCCACCTGAATGCCGCGTTGGAGGGCCCAGTAGACGGCGCCGTAGGCCTTGAGGTGGTCCGTCTGGCCGTCGTCCATCGGGACGAGGACGGACTGTGCCGAGGCGGACGCGGAGGTGAGCGCGAGAAGGAGGACGAGCAGCCGCATCGGGAGTAGGGCAGTCAGGAGGCGGCGCGAAGGGCGCGGAGGCGCTCGCGGGCGTCGGGCGCGAAGAGGGAGCCGGGGTAACGGTCGAGGAGCGTGGCGAGGCGGGCCATCGCGGCCGGCCGGTCGGCAAGGTCGTGCTCGGCGATGTCCGCCTGGACGACGAGGGCGCGGTCGCAGAAAAACGAGAGCGGCGTCTCCTCGGCGAGCCGGTCCAGGGTCGCGACGGCGTCGGCGGGGCGGCCGAGGCGACGCTGGGCGCGGGCGCTCAGAAAGAGGATCTCGTCGGCGAGCGGGCCGTCGGCGACGGCCGCGCCGAGCGAGTCGAGGGCGGCGAGGGCGCGGGCGTCGCGGCCCTGGCGGACGAGCAAGCTGGCGGCGGCGTAGGCCTTGAGCGAGGCGTTCGTCGAGTCGGCCGAGCCGGGTTCTTCGGCGTTCTCGTTGAGTGTCGCGCGGAGCGCGATGGCGTCGTTTGTCGCGTCGGCGGCGGTGTTCTCGTCGATCGCCTCGACCCGGGCGAGGGCGGAGAAGACGTAGCCCTCGTAGAAGTCGAGGAGGGCGAGTTCGAAGCGGGCCTGCTCGGCGAGGCGGCCCGTGCCGAGCGTCTCGTCGACGGCGCCGAAGCGCTCGCGGGCCTCGTCTAGGCGGCCGGCGCGGACGGCGATGTCGCCGAGGTCGAGGCGCGCCTCGGCGGCGACGTCGGTGTTCGGGCCGTCGGCGGCTTCGGCGAGGAGCGCTTCCGACGCGGGGTAGTCGAGGTAGACGTCGCGGGTGAGGCGGGCGAGCGTGAGCGCGGCCTGCGGCGCGGCCAGATGCCCGGGCGAGCGCTCGCGGAAGGCCGTCAGGTCGGCGCGGGCGGCGTCGGCGAGGGGCGTCGGGTCGGGGGCGCGCTCGGCGGCGGCCCGAGACTGCCGTTCGAGAAGGCCTGCCCGAGCGACGAGCGCGTCGGGCGCGACCGGGCCGTCGGGGTGGCGGGTCAGGATCTCGTCGAGCGCTCGGCGGGCGGCGTCGAGCGCGCCCGCGGCTTCGGCGGCCTGGGCGAAGGCGAGGAGCGACTGGCCGTCCTCGCGGTCGAGGCGGTCGAGGGCGCGGATGCCGTCGAGGGCGGCGTCGAAGTCGCCCCGTTCGAGGGCGAGGAACGAGGCGAGCTCGCGGTAGGCGCGGTTCAGCGGGTCACGCGTCTGGGCGCGGTCGACGGCAGCGCGGAGGGCTTCGGGGGCGCCTGTGCCGGGCAGCATCCGCCTCAGACGGGCGCGGACGCCGGCGGTCGCCTCGGGGCGTTCGGCGAGGGCGTCGAGGTAGAGGTCGGCGGCGCGGCCGTAGTCCTGGGCCTCGGCGTAGAGGGCGGCGCGCTCGAAGCGGAAGGCGTCGGGCTGGCCGAGGGCCTCGCGGCCGCGTTCGAGGACAGCCGCGGCCTCGGCGTAGCGGCGGGACGTCGAGAGGGCGTCCGAAACAGCGCGAAGCGTGCCCTCGTCGGCCGGGCCGAGGGCGAGGGCGCGCTCGAAGGCCGCCGTCGCATCGTCGGGGCGATTCGCACGGAGCAGGACAGCACCGCGCTCGGCAAGACCCGCCGGTGTTTCTCCCCCGAGACGTGTCTCGACGAGACGGAGCGCGTCGTCGGTCCGGCCCGCCCGCTCATAGGCCTGCTGGAGCGTGAGCGCGACCGGGAGGGAGGCCGGGTCGTCGGCGGCGAGGCGTTCGAGCAGGGCCGTAGCCTCGGCCGTCTGCCCGGCTGCAAGCTGCTGCACGGCGAGCGCGTAGGCGTCGCGCCCACGCGTCGGGGCTCCGACGGGGGCGGTGTCCGGACTCCCGACGGGCGGCGGGGGAGGCGGGGGCGCCGGCATCGTCCCCGGCTGGGCGAGCGCGGCGAACGGTGCGGCGACGAGCAGGAGCAGAACGAACGCGCGCACGGCAGAGGAGAAGGGGACGCCCGAAGGGTACGTCGTCCGGTCGGGTATCTTGACGGTCCAAACGCCGCCCCGGCCCCGTTCGTGCGGGGCACTATGCTTCCGGACCTCCGCCCGCCTTCTGCCCGCCCGGACGGCCTGCGCCGCGACGTCGTCGTGCTTGGCTCGACGGGCTCTATCGGCACGCAGACCCTCGACGTCGCGGCCCGCTTCCCGGACCGCCTGCGCGTGACGACCCTCGCCGCCGGATCAGACTGGGAAGGGCTCGCGCGGCAGGCCCGGGCCGTTCGCCCCGACACGGTCGCGATCTCGGACATGTCCGCGTACCCCGCCCTCGCCAGTGCGCTCGCGGGGACCGGCATCCGCGTAGAGGCAGGTCCCGAGGCCGTCGAGGCGCTCGCGCGGACCGGCGACGTCGTCGTGGCGGCGATCGTCGGCTCGGCCGGCGTGCGTCCCGCGATGGCGGCCGTCGAGGCGGGCAAGACCGTCGCGCTCTCCAATAAAGAGGCCCTCGTCGTGGCCGGCGCGCTCGTCTCGGATGCCGCGCGGCGCTCCGGCGCCGTCGTCGTGCCCGTGGATTCGGAGCACTCGGCCATCTTCCAGTGCCTCATCGGTGAGGCGGCGGGCTCGGTTGAGTCGATCACGCTGACCGCGTCGGGCGGGCCGTTCCGCACGCGCGACGCGGCGACGTTCGGTGCGATCACGCCGGCTGAGGCGCTTCGGCATCCCCGCTGGGCAATGGGCGCCCGCGTCACCATCGACTCGGCGACGCTGATGAACAAGGGCCTCGAAGTGATCGAGGCGCACTGGCTGTTCGGCGTCGCGGCCGATCAGATCCACGTTGCGGTTCACCCGCAGTCGGCCGTGCACTCGCTCGTGACGTTCGTGGACGGGTCGACGAAGGCGCAGCTCGGCGTGCCCGATATGTGCGTCCCGATCCAACTCGGCCTGTCGTTTCCCGAGCGGTGGCCTGCACCGACCGTCCGCCTCGACGTCGCCGCGATCGGCACGCTGGACTTCGCCCCGCCCGACCTGACGGCCTTTCCGTGCCTCGGGCTCGCCTATGCCGCGCT
>DASVSE010000503.1:0-1625 GCA_036388235.1 Rubricoccaceae bacterium
CTGCTCGCCGTCATTCTTCTTACCGTAGCGTCCGGCTGCGTCGGGGTCCGGCCCCGGCCGCTTGGACTCGAGCAGCGCCCGGCCGACCGGGTCGCGGTCCCCACATCGTCGCTGCACTACCGCGGCTACGCGGATGCTGACGCGCTCGCACGCGCGCTGCGCTACACGACGGGAGCCGAGCGGCTCGTGAGCGTCCACCGTGGCGCCCCGGTTGAAGGCCTGCCCGAAAACGCGCTCCAGACGTTCGAGCACGCCCTCAACTACGCGCCGGCCCTGATTGAGTTGGACGTCCGGCGGACGTCCGACGGCGTCTTGGTGCTGATGCACGACGAGACGCTGGACCGGACGACGACCGGGCAGGGCCGCGTCGATGCGACGCCGTTTGCGGCCATCCGGGCGCTTCGCCTGCTCGACATCCGGGGCGTGATGACCTCATTTCGGATCCCGACGCTCGCCGAGGCACTCGCGTGGGCCGAAGGCCGAGCCGTGATCCTGCTCGACGTCAAGGACGACGTGCCATATCCCCAGCTCGTCGCGGCCGTGCGCGCGGCCGGCGCCGAGAACCGCGTCGTCGTGATCGTCTATTCGCTCGACGACCACCGGGCAGTTGCAGCGCTCGCGCCCGACCTCAACATTTCCGCAACAGTCCTGACGACCGAGGACACCGACGCTCTCCTAACATCGGGCGTCGATCTTTCGCGGACGATCGCCTTCGTGGGCGTGGCCCAAGCCGATCCTGCAGTCGTGGCGCGGCTCCACGCCGCGGGGATTCGGGTGCAGGTCGGCACATTTCCGCTCGATGCGACGGCAGACGCCGCAACGAATCCGGCCGTCTACACGCCGTTCCTCGACGCAGGCGTGGACGTGCTCTCGACAGACAACGTCCGCTCGGCGTCAGAGGCCATCCGCATGGTCAGGACGGCCCGTCGCTGACGAGGCGCGTCGCGAGCCGGTCCAGCCACTCGGTCGCGCCGGGCAGAAGTGGAACGGCGCCGATGCCGAGCGTGGCGAGGCTCGTCCACACCCGCGCCCCCTCGAACCCCGCGCCGGGGCGGGCCGGGAACAGCACGGCCGCAGTCTGCACGAGGGCACGGCCGTCCGGTCCGACGATGGCGTCTCGGTACCGATGGAGGGACCCGAGGGCGTCGCCGGGAGGCGCGGCACCCGAGGCGTCGAGCCGGTACTTGGCGTCGAGCACGACGGTGTGCGTGGGCTGGCAGGGCCGGCGGACCGTCACGAGCAGGTCGGGAATCTGGACGAGCAGGGCGGGCGGGCCTGCAAACCGTGGCGTCCGGACAACGTCAACTTCCGCTCGCTCTCCCACAAGCCGGACCGCAGGTCCGCTTCCCAGAGGCTCGCTGCGAAACGGCCGCAGCGAAACGTTGTCACCGAGGGCGCAGGCGAAGGCGTGGACGGTTTCGAGCGCGGCCCACGCCTCATACAGCACACTGGTGTCCTGAAGGGGGGTCGCGACCGGTCCTTCAGCGAGGTCGAGCGCGCGACCGAGCGCGGCGAGCGCCTCGGCGGCGGCGGCATAGTCCGGGCGGGCGAGACGCGCGCGAGGCCGGGCGGCGGGAGCCGGGCGCGACACGCTTCGGAGCGGCGTGGAGCGGCGGGCGCGCTCC
>DASVSE010000504.1:0-2075 GCA_036388235.1 Rubricoccaceae bacterium
TCATCATTCCTCACAGGCGTGACGAACCTTCCTGAGAGGCGTGACGATGATTCCTCACAGGCGTGATCATCATTCCTCACAGGCGTGACACGGCGGCCGGCGGCAGCACCGAGCGGTGGCGCGTGACACCGCAGAAGCGGCGTCTTTTTGTCGCGCCCGACCTCCTCGATCCACCCGCCGGCCTTGAGCTCGATGAGCGCCTTGCTGACGGCGTTGGCGGACTTCCCGCACCGCTTCCCGATGTACGAGAGCGGGTAGTTCGTCGGGGGCACGTCGGTCCCGGGCTTGCCGCCCTGGACGCTGCGGATGCCCAGCCAGACGCGGACGACGGAGTCGTGCAGTCCGCTCTCCAGCAGCTCGTCGGGCGCGCGGTGCGGGGCGGCGTAGGTGGCCACGATGATCAGTGCGGTGAGGAGGTGGGGCACTGGATCACGCGTCCATCTTGGCCGCATGGGCACGCCGGATCGACGCGGCCACGGCGTCCGCGTGCGACCGCGAGACGTACTTGGTCAGGTTGGCCAGACCCTTCGTGTAGGCCACCGTCGCCGCCTCGGGCCCGTCGGCCCCGGTGATCGCCGCGACGACGACCGTCTCGTAGCCCTCAGCGTTGGCCGCCTGCGCGCGCGCCATGTCGCCTGCCGTCATGCTGACCTCGTTGAGCTCGTCGGCCGACATCGCAGCGATGGCCTCCCACGCCTCGTCGTCGGCCGCGCCGCCGAGCAGATGCCGGCAGCCGTAGACGGTGAGGCGCTCAGCCGCGCGGGCGGCCTCCAGTGCCTTGCCGACGGCGACGGCCTCGGGGCTCAGCTCCTCAGTCTGGACGTGCTCGACGTCGTCGGCCGGGGCGGCTGCCGGCGACTCCGGACCCGCGCCTGGACCGGGCCCGGCCCAGAGCGGCTTGCCCGGGAAGTCGGTCTGGCGGACGCGCTCGCGTGGGTCGGGACGTGCCTCCGTTGTCTCCTCGACTTGCCGGGCCTCCGGCATCCCGACGGGCCGCGACTGCAGGACGCCTACAGACTGGGCCGGCAGCGGCCCAACGACCTCGCCGTCGGGATCGACCTCCGCGCCCAGCTCGTCGGGCGTGTAGATCGGCCCGCCGAACACGTCCGGGCAGTACCACCGGCACCCGTTCGTGAGCGCCCGCGCGTGGAGCATGTTCCGGGGGAACTTGCCCATGTTCTGCGTCTGCGCCTTCCGCGCGTCGGCCGCGGTGAAGGCCGAGACGCCGAGACTGTCGAGGCCCGCCGGCGTGCGATCGAAGAACTCGATCGCACAGACGTCGTCGGTCTGCTCGCGGACGCGGAAGTCGTACTTGGCGCTGCGCTTGACGGCCGCGGCGATGAGCGTCGCGCCGAGCGTTGCCTTGCCCTTCATCACGTGGACGCCGTTCATCGACGCGATGGGGGAGAAGCCCATCTCGGCGCCGGCGAGGATCTTGACGACGGCCTGCTGGGCGTCGCGGATGTCGGGGAAGAGGCCGGACTTCGCGAAGATGCCGGCGAGGTTGACGACGTCGTCGAGCGTGTGGAGCTGGACGGCGCCGCCGGGCGAGACGGATGCGGAACGGGCAGGCATGGGTGAGCCGGTCCCGTCCACGCGCTGTAGTGCGGTGCTAGCGGACATCGTCGAGGTGGATGGCCGCGCGTTCCGCGGCGACGGAGAGGAGGGCGGACGCGGCGGCTCCAGCGAGGGCGAGCAGCGCGTCGGCGATGAGGGCGCGGATCATCGAGAGGTCCCGGGTGCGGATGCGCGATCCGCAAGGGCGACGCCGAGCGGTTCGAGCGTCTCGGCAAGCCGGACCCGGGCGCGGACGACGCCGCGTGCCCAGAGGAAGGCCGCGTGCGCGTCGTGACGCACCGAGGCGGGCGCGTGCTCGATGCCCGCGTCTCGCACGGCGGCGTTCGCTGACGGGAGCCAGGCGTAGAGCCCGGCGACGCGGTGGCGCGGCGCGAGCGGCCCCGTCGTTGTGTCGACGGTCACGGTGATGTGCGCGCCGGTCTCGCGATCGACCACGCGCCAGATGCGGAACTGTCCGCAGACGGCGAGCGAGGGGGTCTCGGCGACGACCGCGCGGC
>DASVSE010000505.1:0-3011 GCA_036388235.1 Rubricoccaceae bacterium
GTCGGCTCGAAGGCCTGCCCGACGACGCCGGTCATGGTCGTGATGAGCTTGCGGAGCAGGCTCTTCTCGGCGATGATCCGGGCGTGGTACTCGACGTTGGCCGCGCTCGCGACGCGCGTCGTGAGCTCGGCGAGGTAGTACCCCCCGATGGCCTCGTAGTCGCCGCGCCGCTTGAGCTCCTCGCTCAGCGTGATGAGGTCGACGGGGTGCCCGCGCTCGAAGAGGGCCTCGACGGCCTCGTAGATTTTCTGGTGCCGCCCGTCGTAGAACGCGTCGGCGGGCAGGATCTCGATGGCCTTCGGGATCGCGTCGCGCTCGATGAGGATGGCCCCCAGCACGGCCTGCTCGACGTCGACGGCCTGTGGCGGCATCCGGCCGGCCCCCTCGCGCAGCGAGACGACGTTGGCGGGCCGCCGCCCGCCCGTCATCTTGGCGAAGGGGATCTCGGGGCCGGACTCGTCGATGCGGAGCGGGCGTTGCTGGAAGTCGTCGTCCATCGAAGGGAGGCGGGAAAGCGGTGAGGCGGGGCGGTCAGCCCGCGTCCTTCGTGGTCAGCTGGTCGTAGCGCGTGCGGAGCAGCTTGACGTCCTCCCACGTCGGGCGCTTCCACTGCGGGTTGCGCAGAAGCGCGGCCGGGTGGTACGTCACGACCATCGGGAGGCCGTAGAAGCTCTGAACCGAGCCGCGGAGGTTGGCCAGCGACGCCGTCTTGCCCAGCAGCGCGTTGCCGGAGCTCTTGCCGACGGCGAGGATGATCTTGGGCTGGATCAGCGCGATCTGCTTGTAGAGGATCGGGATATGCGCCGCGACCTCCTCGGGAAGCGGGTCGCGGTTGTTCGGCGGCCGGCTCTTGAGAATGTTCGTGATATACACCTGCTCGCGCGTGAACAGGACGGCCTCCAAGATCTTGTCCAGCAGCTGCCCCGAGCGGCCGACGAACGGCTCGCCGAGGCGGTCCTCGTCGGCCCCAGGCGCCTCGCCGATCACCATCAGGTCCGCGTCCGGGTCTCCAACACCGAGGACGGGATTGATCCGGCCCTCGTCGATGGGGATGAGGACGTTCGCAGCGAGGTAGTCGCGGATCTCGCCGAGCGAGGTCATCGCGTGCAGCGGCGAGCCCTCGGGGATGAGCGCCTCGATGCGTTCGTAGGGCGAGAGGCTGGCGTCCTGGCTCGGGTCGGGCAGGGCGCCGAAGAGGTCGGGCACGTCGGCGGAGGGCGGGAGGGCGGAGGGCGGGGCGGCGGGCGGCGGGTCCGCGAGGGTGTCGGGGCGCTCCAGAGGGAGTGGGGTAGAGGCCGGGCGGCCGGGCGCCCCGATCGTCGAGCCAGCCAGAGCCGCTCCAATGGCCTCGTCGGCGGGACTGCTCCCGGCGAGGTGCCGGATTTGGCCCGAGACGCGGCTCTGGAACGCGAGCACGGACCGTGCCGCGCGGAGCATCTCAGCAGCGGAAGGCGTTGGGTCGGTCACAGGCGGGGGCGTCCGAGGGACCGGCCAATGTAGCCGGGCGACCCGCCCGCGGCTACCGGGAAGACCGGTGAAAACGGGTCTGCGCCGTCTCTTCGGCGAGGGCCGCCCGGGCGTGAGGACGCACGATCTCGGTCCACCGCGCATACTGCGCACCCGAGGGGTGCAGGCCGTCCGGTGCGACCTCACCACCGCCCGTCTCGCGTGAGACGGGGGTCACGTCGGCCCAGCGGGCGCCCGCCCCCTCCGCCTCGGCTCGGGCAGCGGCGTTGAAGGCGTCGATGGCGGTTGCGATCTGCGTCCGGTCGCGGTCTGCGGCAAATGGCGTCACGCCCCAGTCGGGGATCGACACGACGACGACGCGCCGGGCATCCCCGCCCGCGAACCCGACAGCCCGAGCCAGCATCGCGCGGAAGGCGGCGCGGTACGTCTCGGCGTCGCTGCCACGGTACTGATCGTTGACGCCTATGAGGAGCGTCACGAGCGCGTACGGGCCTGCGGGCTGTGCCGCGTCGATGCCCACGTTGAGCTCGTCGACGGTCCAGCCGGTCGTGGCGACGATCTCAGGATCGGCCAGACCGACGCCCTCGGCGCGGAGGGCGGCGGCGAGGCGGACCGGCCAGCGGTCGGCGGCGTCCACGCCTTCGCCAATCGTGTACGAATCGCCGAGGGCGAGAAAGCGGAGCGTGCCCGATGGGGGCGGCGTCTCGGTCATACAGCCGGCGGCGAGCAGGGCGAGGGGGAGCGCACGCGTCACGATTCGGCGTGCGCGCGTCACACGGCGGTGACGGCGTCGAGGAGCGCCTCGGCGACGGTCCGCTTGGAACCGAGCGGGACCTCGACCCGGCGGCCGTCGGCGCTCAGGAGCGTGAGGCGGTTGGTGCCCGTGCCGAAGCCTTCGCCGGGCGCGTCGGCAGCGTTGAGGGCGATCCAGTCGAGGCCTTTGCGGGCGAGCTTGGCGCGTGCGTGTGCCTCGCCGTTGTGCGTTTCCAACGCGAAGCCGACGAGCGTCTGGCCGGGGCGTTTCTGCGCGCCGAGTGCGGCAAGGACGTCGGGCGTGCGGCGCAGGCGCATCGTGAGGTCGCCGTCCGTCTTGGCGAGCTTGACGGCCGAGACGTCAGCGGGGGCGTAGTCCGAGACGGCGGCTGCCGCGACGACCACGTCGGCGTCGGCGTGCGCGAGCGCCTCGCGGAGCAGACTGTCGGCCGTGACGACGTCGACGCGGGTCACGCCGGGCGGGGTGTCGAGGGCGACGGGACCGGCCAGAAGCGTCACAGCTGCCCCGCGGCGGGCAGCGGCGGCGGCGATCTCGAAGCCCATCGTGCCCGTCGAGCCGTTGGAGAGAAAGCGGACCGGGTCGGCCGCTTCGCGCGTCGGGCCGGCCGTGACGAGGACCGTCCGGCCTGCAAGCGAGCGGACGGGCGTGGCGCCGCGGTGCTTGGCGAGCCAGCGCGTGATCTCGGCGACGAGCGCGTCGGGCTCGGGAAGGCGACCCTGCCCGACAAGACCCGAGGCGAGCGGCCCCTCGGCTGGGTCGACGACGGTCA
>DASVSE010000506.1:0-1970 GCA_036388235.1 Rubricoccaceae bacterium
CACGACCGCAAACGGGCAGCTGCTCGTTCGCGCGCCCGGCAGCACGACGGTTCTGGACGTGTCACGGACCATCGACGACCTCGGAACCGAGGCGCTCGTCGTTCAGGATCTCCGGTCTGGCGTTCGGCTGACGCTGCACCCGGCCGATCCGTCTGCTGCCCTGGATCCAGCCCTTGTCGGGTCGTGGACCGGAGCCGACCGCCAGAACACGTGGGCGTTCCGCTTCGAGCCTGACGGGCGCGCGTTTGTGCGCCGAGGCGATCAGGACGAAGACCACGAAGAGCCCTATACTGTGGCCGGGCCGTACCTGCTGATTGACCAGGACGCCTATCACTTTACGTTTGCTGCCGACCGACTGATGCTGACCGTCGAAGGCGAGACAATTGAACTCACTCGGGCAGCGTACGAAGCGCCCCGTTCGCCTCGTTAGATCTCCCGCTCATCACCTGTTCTCCACGAATGACCATGTCCCGCGCTCTCTTCGCCCTCCCGGCCGCGTGCCTCCTCGTCGTCCCGACGCCCGCCAAGGCGCAGCCCCGACAGTCGCCCGGCGTCCCGACGTCGTCCCCCGTCTCGGCGTCCATCGATCCGGCACTCGTCGGTGAATGGGAGCTGGCCGAGGTAGAGCGCCTCGGCGCGATCGACGACTTCGGCGCCGCCGTCGACCAGATGGACGTCGAGTTCGGGTCCGATGGTGAGGCCCACATTCTCCTGGAGATCGAGCAGGACCGCGACACGATGTCCCGCGAGCGGACCTTCCGCTTCACGACGCTCGACGGCCGCATCGTCCCGGACCAGGGTGCCACGGTGTCCTACGAGATTATCGGCCAGGACGACATCCGCCTCCTGACGCCCGACGGCCTCGTCGTGCACCTCCACCGCACGGCTGACACGCAGCTCGCCTCGGAGTAACGCGTGGACGTCCGTCTCGATGGGCGAACGGTTCTCGTTACCGGCGCGAGCCGGGGCATTGGCCGGGCCGTAGCGCAGCACCTCGGGGCGAGTGGTGCCCTGATCGGGATCCACTATGCGCGAGACCAGGCATCGGCCGAGATGCTCGCGCGTGAGACAGGCGGCGTAGCGCTGCAAGCAGACCTTTCCGAGCGCGGCGCTCCAGACACGCTCTGGGACGCCGCGCTCGATGCGTTCGGGCGCGTTGACGTGTTGGTCGCCAACGCGGGCATTTTCGAGCCGGCGCCGCTGGCGTCTGGCGACTGGCTGGACATGTGGGAGCAGACCCAGGCCGTCAATCTCCGTGCGGCCGCCGCGTTGTGCCGACGGGCCGTCCTTCATGCCCGCGAGCGCCGCGCGGCCGGTGAGGCTGGTGTGAGCGTCCGCATCATCACCGTGTCCAGCCGCGCTGCGTTTCGCGGGGACGACGAGGCGTACTGGGCTTATGCCGCCTCGAAGGGCGGGCTCGTCGCGCTCACCAAGTCCATCGCCCGCGCCGGGGGCGGCGTCGCCGCCTTCGGCATCGCGCCGGGCTTTACGCGCACCGACATGGCGGCGCCCTCGCTCGCCGAGCACGGCGAGGCAGCGATTGCCCAGGGCGTGGCGCTGGACCGCCTGACGGAGCCCGATGACGTGGCTCCACTAGTCGTTCTGCTCGCGTCCGGACTCGCCGACCACGCGACGGGCACCACGGTCGACGTCAATGCGGCGAGCTACGTCCGCTGACGTTCTACCTTCGGGTTCCAGACGCGCCCGCTTCGATGCCCCGCACGTATTCCCAGGCTGAGGCCCAAAAGGTGTTTGCGCGCGTTGCCGAGCGGCAGCGGGCTGAAGGGCCAGCCGCTGGCGGCCTGAGCCTCGCCGACCTCGAAGAGGCGGCACAGGCGGCAGGACTCGACCCGACGCTCGTCTCCGCCGCCGCTGCAGAGATCGACGCGCCCACGCCGCAGCGCAGCCTCTTCGGCGCGCCCGTCGAGACGGTCCGGCACCGCGTCGTGCGAGGACGTGTCTCAGACGAC
>DASVSE010000507.1:0-2282 GCA_036388235.1 Rubricoccaceae bacterium
GTAGAGGGCGCAGGCGGGCCCGTTGGCGTCGAGGACGGTCTCGGAGTGGGGGTCGAGGACGAGGACGGCGTCGGGGGAGGCCTCGAAGAGGGCGCGGTACTGGGTCTGGGTCCGCGACCGAGCCAAAACCTCCGCGCGGAGCGCAAACTCCCGCTCAACGACCGCGGCGAGGTCGCTCATGACGGCGACGTCGTCGTCCGTCCACACTCGGGGATCAGAGCCGAGGACACACAGGGCACCAATCGGCTGGCCATCCACGCTGTGGATGGGGACCCCGAGATAGGCCGTCACGCTCAGTTCGGTAACGGCGCAGTGGCCGTCGACGAGCGGGTGGACCCGGGCATCCGAGACGGCAAACGGGGCGTCTGAGGCGACGACGTACTGGCAGAGCGAGTGCGAGAGCGGCGTCTCACGCCGGGACGCCAAGGGCTCCGGGAGTCCCTGCTGGCTCTTGAAAAACTGCCGGTCGCGGTCAACGAGCGAGACGAGCGCGGTCGGGACGCCGAGGATTCGCTGAGCGAGCGCGGTCAGGCGGTCGAACTCGGGCTCGGGCGGCGTGTCGAGCAGGCGTGATGTGGTGAGTGCAATAAGCCGGCTGCGATCGGCCAACCGGAGCTCTACCGAGTGGGGATTCAACAGTCTCGCCAACCGTTGAGCTGATTCGGAGGTGTCGTGAGTCCCAGCGAGGGATGTGGTCATCGGCCGAGGCGAGTGGGAGGGGACGTGCAAGCCGAACACGCACCGTATCGGCCGATGATGGGTCTGCTTAACGGCTCACAAATGGGCTTGGAGAAGTGAGGCAACCGAGGCACCACACTCTGACGAGCTTTTCAGGCGACCTGAGCGCAGCCGAGAGGCACGATCACCGGGCCGTCGTGAGACGCGCCGTGACGGTATCGTGGCCCGCTGTCAGGCGCAGGACGTAGACGCCGGCGGGGAGCGCCCGGGTGTCGACCGTCGCCGCGTGGTCGCCGGCGGGCAGGACCGCGTCGACGAGGACGGCGACGCGGCGACCGAGCGCGTCGAACGCCTCCAGGCGAACCTGGCCGGACGCCGCGAGCCTGAACGGGACCGTGGCGTCGCCGGCCGCGGGATTCGGGAACAGCGGTCTAACGCTCACCGGAGTCGGACTGGCCGGGCCCGACTCGGACGCGGTCACGGCGCCATCCAGGGCTGCGGCCAGCCGCCGTTTCAGCTCGAGATATGTTGGCAAAACGTCCGGCCCGTCGTCCAGCACGACGAGCGCGCCGGCGAGGCGACGCTCCACGTCCACCCACGGGCTGAACCCGTAGGCGCCGGGGCTGCTGGCGTGCCGGAGCCCGCCCGCCTCGGTGAGTTGCTCGCGCCACACGCCAATCCCGTACCCGAGCACGTCCGCCGGGAGGTCCGGGTCGGTCCCGGCGTAACGGCTGAACGGCGAGAACAGGACGGGCGTCGCCCCGGCCTCGACGCCCGTCTGGTCGGCGAGCATGGCCGCGACCGACGCCTCGGAGAGCACGCGCTGGCCGCGGTGCAAGCCGCCCGTGAGGACCATCTGGAGAAGGGCCGTGTAATCGGCTGCCGTCGAGACGAGGCCGCCGCCGATCCACGGATTCGTTGCGCTGAGGTACGCCGTGTCCGTCATCCCGAGCGGCCGGGCAACGCGCTCGGCGAACAGGGTCGCCCACGGACGTCCCGAGGCGATCTCGGCGACGCGGCCGGCGACGTGCATCGAGCCGCCGGCGTAGAAGAACCCCGTTCCCGGCGTGAAGCGGAGCGGCCGCGCGAGGACCTCCGCGGCACACGCTGCGAGCGTCGTCGTGCGCTCGGTGAGGCACGAGCCGACGGGGACCTCGACGATGCCCGACGTGTGCGAGAACAGCTGGCGGACCGTGATGGCGCGCTTGGGTCCGGTGAGGTCGGGGAAGAACCGGGAGAGCGGATCGTCGAGCGAGAGGTGCCCGCTGTCGACGAGGCTCAGGACGACGGCGCCGGACATCCACTTGGTCGCCGAGGCGATTTCGACCGCTTCTCCGGTCGCAAACGTCCCGTACGCCCGCTCGAAGACGACCGTGTCGGCCCGAACAACGCGGACGACGGCGCCGCCGCCGATGAGCGCGAGCGAGTCCTGAATGAGGGCGTCGACGGCCGAGAAGTCCGGGACGGTCTGGGCGTCGGCGCGGGAAAGCGTGCCGGCGAGGAGCGCGACCGCGCTGGCCAGCGTGGCCGCGAAGCGGAGACAGGGCATCGAGTCGGGGAAAGGTCCGACAGCAGTATCGGTCGGTCCGGCCGCGGGTGTGTGT
>DASVSE010000508.1:0-2277 GCA_036388235.1 Rubricoccaceae bacterium
CCACGGCTTCACGCAGTACTGGCGGCGGCATATTGTCGAGCAGCAGGCGGTCCGCGCCTGCTGCAAGCGCGGGTTCGATCTGGTCGATCCGGTCCACCTCCACCTGAACCTGCAGGCCCGTTTCGGCAGCTTTGGCGGCTCGCACGGCTTTGGCCACGCCGCCGCATGCCGCTACATGATTGTCCTTGATGAGCACGCCGTCGTCCAGGCGCAGCCGATGGTTGCGGGCGCCGCCCATGCGCGCGGCATATTTCTCCGCGAGGCGTAGGCCGGGGACGGTCTTGCGCGTGTCCAGCACGATGGCCGGCCGGGCCGCCTTGGTAAAGGCGTGCGCGGCCGTCGCGATGCCGGACATCCGCTGCACGAGGTTGAGGGCGAGGCGCTCGGCGACGAGGATCGAGCGGGCCGCGCCGTATACCGTCCCGACCGTCGTGCCGGCCGCGACACGGTCGCCGTCGGCCGCGGTCCACGCCAGCGCGAGGCCCGGGTCGACGGCCGCGAACACGCGCTCGGCGACAGCGAGCCCGGCGACGACGCCGTCTTCCTTGACCAGAAAGCGGCCCGTCGCCTGCACGTCCGGCCCGACCGTCGCTGTCGTCGTGACGTCGCCCGACCCGACGTCCTCGGCGAGCGCGCGGGCAATGAGGGCGGGCAGGTCGGCCTCGACGTCGGTGGGGAGAGGCAGCATCTAGACGCGCCGCCCGGGCTCCTCGACATCGGCGGCTTTCTCGTAGGCCTCGATGATGTCTTTGACGAGCTTGTGCCGCACGACGTCCCCGCGGTCGAAGTCGACAAAATCGATCCCGTCGACTCCTTCGAGGATGTCGCGTGCCTGGACGAGGCCCGAGAGCGTGCGCGAGGGCAGGTCGGTCTGCGTGCCGTCGCCCGTCACGATGGCCCGCGAGCCCGCGCCGAGGCGCGTCAAGAACATCTTCATCTGGCCGGCCGTCGCGTTCTGGGCTTCGTCGAGAATGACGAATGCCGACGTGAGCGTGCGGCCGCGCATGTACGCGAGCGGCACGATCTCGATGATGTTCCGTTCGAGGTAAGACTGCAGCTTGTCCCGCTCGATCATGTCTTCGAGCGAGTCGTAGAGCGGCCGCAGGTACGGGTCGACCTTGTCGCGGAAGCCGCCTGGGAGGAAGCCGAGGCTCTCGCCCGCCTCGACGGCCGGCCGCGCGAGGACGATCTTTTTGACCTGCCGGCTCTTGAGTGCCGAGACGGCGAGGGCGACGGAGACATACGTCTTGCCCGTCCCGGCCGGACCGACGGCGAAGACGATGTCGGAGCCGCGGGCGGCCTCGACGAGGCGCCCCTGCCCGGGCGTCTTGGCCTTGACGGTCCCGCCCATCGGCGTGAACAGGATCGCGTCGGTCGCGGCCGAGCGCCGCGGGGCGCCGCCCGAGCGGTTGATCTCCAGAACCGTGTCGACGTCGGTCTCGGTGAGGTTGGCGTTGCGGAGCAGGATCAGCGTGAGCTCACCGACGACGCGCTCGATGCGGTCCGCCTGCTCGGCGGGGCCGCGGAGGCGGAGCTCGTCGCCCCGGGCGACGACGCGCGTCTCGGGGAACGCCGCCTCAATCTTGCGGAGGTAGACGTCGTTGAAACCAAACAGGAGGAGCGGCTCGGCACCGGTGATGGTCACGGTGCGGTCGACGACGGGCGGGAGCTCGGCCAAGTGGTCGGGGGATGGGGTGGGGAAAGCTAGTGCCGCGGAGCGTGCGGCATTTCCGGAACGGGTCGGACGCGGGTGTCCGTCTGTGCGTTCTGCCCGGTACCGATCTCGGCCGCTACCAGCCCATCTGGCGCATCCGCGTCTGGATGCGCGCGGCCGTCTGTCCCATGTTGCCCGGGTCGCGCTCGATCGGGTTCGGAAGGACGGCGGCGAGACGCGCAGCCTGGTTGCGCGAGAGCGCGTCGGCGTCCGTCCCGTAGTGGTGCCCGGCGGCTGCCTCGATTCCGTAGACGCCCGGGCCCCACTCGGCGACGTTGAGGTAGAGCGTGAGGATGCGCTCTTTGGGCAGGATCAGCTCGGCGGAGAGCGTGAGCGGGATTTCGAGCGCCTTGCGGACGTAGCTGCGCTCGGTCGTCAGAAAGAGGTTTTTGACGAGCTGCTGCGTCAGCGTCGAGGCGCCGCGGGGCGCGCGGCCGCGCCGCTCGGCGTCTTCGCGGGCGCGGCGGATCTCCTCGAAGTCGAAGCCCGCGTGCGTGTAGAAGCGCGCGTCCTCGCTCGCGACGACGGCGTGGCGGATGTCCTCGTCCTGCTCGCTCTCGCCG
>DASVSE010000509.1:0-5318 GCA_036388235.1 Rubricoccaceae bacterium
GAACTCGACCTCGGGGTACTCGGGCGCGATCTCCTGCCCGACGCGCAGAAAGAGACCACTCGTCTCCTTGAGGATGTTGGCCTTGTGGACGAGCGTAAGCCGCTTGCGACCCCGCGCCTTCATGTCCTCGAACGCGAACCGGATGATGCGCTCGGCCCCGGCCCGCGTGACGCGCGCCGTGGACTCGGCGACCTGCGTCACCGGGTCGAACGACTCCAGGCCCGAGTACAGGCCCTCGGTGTTCTCGCGGTACAGCATCAGGTCGATGCCCTGGAACGGGCCGCCCGTGTTGGGCAGCGTAACGGCCGGGCGGACGTTGGCGTACAGCCCGAACTGCTGCCGTAGCCCCACGTTGACGCTGCGAAAGCCCGACCCGACGGGCGTCGTGAGCGGCCCCTTGAGCGCCAGCCGTGTCCGCTCGATCGAGGCGACGGTCGCATTCGGGAGTGGCGTGCCGGTCGCCTCGAACGCGCCGAGGCCGGCCTGCTGCTCGTCCCAGTCGAACGCGACGCCGGTCGCGGCGAGCACGTCGACGGTCGCCGCGACGACTTCGGGGCCGATGCCGTCGCCGGGGATGAGGGTGGCGGAGTAGGCCATGGGTGTGCGGTCAGGTGAGGGCCACAAGCTACCCGGACGGCCGTGCGGGATGCGTGAAGGGGACGGGAACAGGCCACTCGCCAACTGGCCGTCGGGCCGGGGCGCGGGCGACCGGGTACACGGTCCGGCTGCAGCAGCGCGTTAGCTTCGCGCTCAGCCCGCCGACGCCTGTGGACCTCGAATTTGCCGCCTCGCCCGTCCTGCTCGTGCTGTGCACGGCCGCGGCGGGCGCGTTTGCATGGTGGAGCTACGCCCGCAGCGTCCCCCGCCCGGCCGGCTGGCGATTCGGAACGCTCGTCGGGTTGCGCACGGCCGCGCTGGGGCTGGTGCTGTTCCTCCTGTTCGAGCCGGTCTGGACCCGCGTCGTGCACCGCGGCGAGGCGCCACTCGTCGCCCTCCTCATCGACACGTCTGAGAGCCTGACGCTCGGGACCGGCGGCCCGACGCCCGAGGCACGCGTCCGCGCAGCCCTCGCCGGTCTGCCAACCGACGCCGCGATCCGCCCCTACACGTTCGACGGCTCCGCGCGCCCCGTCTCAGGCGTGCTGAACCCGGACGCGCTCCGCTTCACGGGCGAGCGAACCGACATCGCCAGCGCCCTCGCCCGCATCGAGGCCGACTTTGCCGGTCGCAACCTCCGCGCAGTCGTTCTGGTCTCAGATGGGCGCCAGACTGAGGGCCGCGACCCGGCAGTGCTCGCCGAGCGCTCGGCCGTACCCGTCTACACAGCCACGGCCGGCGACAGCCTCTCGGGCCGCGACGTGCGCCTCGCGCGCCTCGTCACCAACGACGTCGCAACCGTCGGGACGCCGTTCCCGATCCAGGCTGGCGTCCGCGCGACTGGCTTCGGCGGCCGTCAGACGTCGCTCGTCGTCACCGAGGGTGGGAGGACGGCGGGACAGTCTTCCCTGGCTCTGCCGTCCGATGGCGGCGAGGCGACGGCCGACCTCACCGTCACGCCGACGGCACCGGGCCTGCAGACGTTCACGGTCACGGCCGTCCCGCTTGCCGGCGAGGCGACCGTCGAGAACAACCGCCAGAGCGTGACGGTCCGCGTGACGTCCGACGTGCGGCAGGTGCTCGTCGTCGCGGCTGGACCGAGCCCGGACCTCGCGGCCCTCCGCGCCGTCCTTGATGCCGACCGCGGCGTGCGCACGACGGTCCGGACGCAACGCGCCCCGGGAGCGTTCTACGAGGGTCCGCTCCCGTCCCCCCTCACCCGCTTCGACCTGGTGATCCTTGCCGGATACCCGGGATCGGCCGCCTCGCCTGGCGACGTGCAGCGCCTCGGCGCCGCGATTCAGAGCGGCCTGCCGGCCCTGTTTCTGCTCGGGCGGCAGACGAGCCTCAGCCGCGTGGCCTCGGGCTTCGGCAGCGTCCTGCCAGCGGTGCCGGGCGCCACGGGCGGTGCGCTTTCTGAACAAGACGTTGCAATAACGGGTTCCGAACACCCGATCCTGTCCAGCCTCAGCGTCCCCGCCTCCCGAATCTCCGCGCTCCCACCACTCGCCGTGACGACCGCCAGGTGGTCGCTGCAGCCCGGCAGCCAGACCCTCGCGACGGCTGGCGGTGCCCCGCTCCTGGTGGTGCGCCAGACGACGGCCGTGCGGACTGCTGCGCTTCTCGGCTCGGGCACCTGGCGCTGGCGGACGCTTCCCGAGGGCAGCACGGATCTCGCGCCGGTGTACCCCGCCCTCCTCTCCAGCCTCGTCCGCTGGACGACCGCCGCCCGCGACCGCCGGCCCGTCCGCGTCCGCGCCGACCGCGCGCTGTGGGGCGAGCGCGAGGCGGTCACGTTCTCGGGCCAGGTCTATACCGAAGCCCTTGCACCGGTCGCCGACGCCGACGTGCAACTGGTGCTCCGCGGGCCCTCCGGCCGCACGCAAACCGTCACGATGCGGCCACTGGGTAACGGGCGCTACACGGCCGACGCCGGCCCGCAGGCTCCGGGGGCGACGACGTTCACCGCCGTCGCCACGCGCGGCGGCGCCCGGCTCGGCGAGGACCGCGGCACGTTCGGCGTTGGTCGTCTCTCGGCCGAGCGCCGCGAGCCAGGGGCGGATCCGGCAGCGATGCGCCGAATCGCCCTTCGATCGGGCGGCGCCGTCGTCGGGCTCGACACGCTCGGTGCGTTCGTCCGTTCGCTTCGGTCCACCCTCGCCGACCGTCCGCTCGTCCGCCGCGACGCGACGCCGGTCCTCGGCCTGCCCACCCTGCTCGCGCTTCTCGTGACGCTCCTCACGGCCGAGTGGGTGCTTCGCAAACGCAGCGGAATGGTGTAGCGGAGGACTTCTCCGTGCCCCAAACACCGGCAGGGTGCTCGTTAAATGGTGAAACGGGTCATTCTGCCTTCGCGAGACACTCGCCGTCAGCGGACGGCCTGCCCGATGCGGTTCCACCGGACAGCCCCCGCGTCGTCGTCCCACGAGAGGTACAACCACGACGCCCGGCCGATGAGGTTGCGGACCGGGACAAAGCCCCACGTTCGGCTGTCGGCCGAGTCGTCGCGGTGGTCGCCCAGGACAAACAGGTAGTCCTGCTCGAACGTGTACTCGGTGGCAGGGCGGCCGTCGACGAGGATGCCCGTGGCCGAGCGTTCGACCCGGTGGCCCTCGTCGCGCGTGATGGCGATGCGGTAGAGTCCGACGGTGGCCTCGTCCAGGACGACCGTGAGACCGCGGCGCGGGACGACGACGGGGCCGTAGTCATCCAGGCTGTACCGCTCGGAGACCGGAAAGGCAGCGCTGGCGTCGCCCGGCACGCGCCGGTACGGACCGACGGCGAGGACACCGGGCACCTCGGCAAGGCGCGCCGCCTCGTCCGCGCGCGCATCGACGAGCCAGAGGCCGTCCGCGAGGCGCTCGGGCGTCAGGGCGAGGCCCGCGGCGGCGAGCACCTCGGCGGAAGGCGGCGGGCCAGCCGTGCGGACCTGCCAGAACTGCCGCGCGCGTGGCGGCTCGGCCACGGCCTCGCCGTTAACGACGACCTGCTTGGCGACGACCGCGACCGTATCGCCCGGAAGCCCAACGACGCGTTTCACGTACGGCAGCCGGTCCTCGACGCGCGCCTCCAGCCCGGGCGGGTAGTGGAACACGGCGACGTCGCCGCGGCGCGGGTGCGAGTAGCCCGGCAGGTGCCGGCCCGCGACGCGCGGACCGTAGGCGAGCTTGGACACGAACACGAAGTCGCCCACGAGCAGCGTGTCCTCCATTGAGGCGGACGGAATGCGGTACGCCTCGAAGACAAAGGTTCGCAGCGCGACGGCCGCCAGAATGGCGCCGACGACAACCCGGACCCACGCCCAGCCGGCGGACGGCGCCTCGGTATGCGCACCGGATCTATCCGACTCCGATCCCCCCGATTCAGAGCGTTCGGCGAGCGACGCAGCGCGTTGGGGAAGCAGCAGCGGCGCATCGGGCCGCTCGGGCGTCACGGGATCGGGCGGAAAAAGCGGCTCAGGCGGACGAACGGCGGCGACCCCTTGACCGAGATGAACGTGAACAGCGCCTTCCCGACGATGTGCGTCTCGGGCACGAAGCCCCAGAAGCGGCTGTCGACCGAGTTGTCTCGGCTGTCGCCCATCGCGAAGTAATAGTCGTGCTCGAACGTGTAGCTCGTCGCGGCGCGTCCGTCGATGAGGAATCCGCCGTCGGCGGCGAGGCTCGCCGTGTGGCCCTCGTAGCGGCGGATGACGGGCTCGTAGAGCGCCCACGTCTCGCGCGAGAGCGGCAGCGTGACCCCGCGGCCGGGCACGATGAGCGGTGCGACGTGGTCCGGGTTGGCGCCGAACGTCGGGTCGCGGAGTTCTTCGGGCGCGACGGACGGGACGACCGAGGCGACATCCGAGCGCGCGTCCAGCGTGCGCGCACCACCCGGCGTCGCGGCAACGTCGGCGACGAGCACACCCGTCGAGTCGTAGACCGAGCCGAGCAGGTCGGCCCCGAGGTCTTCGAGCACGTCGGGTGGGAGTCCGCCGGGGCCGGTCATCGTCACGCGCCAGCGCTGCTTCATCGTCGGCGCAAGCGGGACGGGCCGGCCGTTGATGTGGACCACCTTGTCGAGGACGGCCAGCGTGTCGCCGGGCTCGGCGACGAGGCGCTTGATGTACGGCGCGCGCCGCTCGATGGGGACGTCCTCGGCAATCGCTCCGCGCTCGACGTCCTGCGAGGCCGGGTAGTTGAACACGACGACGTCGCCCCGACGCGGCCTCTCGAAGCCCGGCAGGCGCGTCTGCGGCAGCTCCAGTCCCGGGATGTAGATGCCCGTGAACGGGATTCCGATCGTGTTGGGCGTCCGTGCGCCGTAGTTGAGCTTCGACACGATGAGGAAGTCGCCCACGAGGAGCGTGTTCTCCATCGACTCGGACGGGATCCGGAACGGCTCGAAGATGAACGCGCGCAGGATCAGGATCACGACGATGGCGCGGATCCAGAAGCGGACGTTCTCGCGCGCAGTCGGGGTCGCCTTGCGCGGTTCAGGCGCGCCGACGCGCGAGCGCCGGCGGCCGTCGGGGCCGGACGAGGAGCGGGGTCGGGTCGAGGACGGGGGCACGCGCGCGGGGGTTGGACGGCCCGAAGCTACGGGAGGCGTCCCCGGAGGATGCGGGAGACGGCGTGAGGGCGGCTCAGGCCGTCGGGCCGAGGCGCTGCAGCCGCTCCGAGCCGAGCGCCGACTGGACAAGGTCTCGAACGCAGGCGGGGAGCCGCTCGGTCTGCCACGCC
>DASVSE010000510.1:0-3210 GCA_036388235.1 Rubricoccaceae bacterium
CAGCGCCTCTCGGACGCGCTCGTGAACGCGACCACGGCCGCGCAGCGCACGGCCCTCCGCACGGCGCTCACCGCGCAGCGCGGGCAGTCCTGCGACGTGCTCGGCCTCCTTGCCGACTCGCTCTTTCCGGCGCGCCTCCGCACGCACGCCGAGATGGACGCCGCGGGATGGTTCACCACTTCGACTGCACCATGAACCAGCAAGCCCCGTTCGGCCACCTCGAAGACGTGGACCTGCTCGACTCTGTCGAGGTCGGGTCCACGGTCTGGCGCTACCACCTCGGCGCGGCGCTCGACGAGGCCGTGGCCGTTGCCCGCGTCGACGTACTGGAAGGCGGCGAGATCGACGCTGTCCCCGACGCGGGCTCCGGCGTCGATGTTGCGGGTGCGCGTCTTGTGCGGGCAACGAGGGGGCAACGCGAGTGCCTGCCGGTCGCGGGCGATCCGCAGCTGTACCTCGACGGGCTGAATCGCGCGACAGGCTTCCGCCCGGTCGTGGTGCTCGACTCGGGCATGGCCTACGTGCTCCCGCCCGCGACCGAGGACAAGGGCGCGATCGTCTACTCGGTCGGGCCGTTCACCGGCAACGTCCCTGCAGGCGACCAACCGTTCCCGGGCCTGCACCCGCTCGTCGTGTCTGCGGCCGAAGCCGGTGCCCGTGCCCGCCTCTTGCAAGTCGCGCTCGAAGCGGCAGCCGTGAAGGACGACGGCGCGCTCGACGACCTGCCCGAGCTCGACTTTACGCCCGGCACGCTACCGACGCCGCCCGAGGCCCCGGCGCTGACCGTGCCCACGTTGCCCGCGATCCCGGCCCTGCCCACGGGCTACACGCCCGCCGTCGATGCCTCCGGCGCGTTCGTGGTCGACGAGGACTCCGAGATGACGATGGCCGCACTCGCGCGTCAGCGGGCGCTCTTGGAAGAATGGCAGGCCGACGTGGCGGCCGACGTGCAGCGCTACGCCGCCCAGGTGCAGGCCTACGAGGCTGAGTCGAGCGTCTACGGCACCGAGGTGCAGGCGTACGCGGCGCTCCTCAACGCCGAGTCGATCCGGCTACGCGTCGCCGTCGAGCCCTACCTCGCCTACCACGTGCAGGGCCGTCTCGCCTTCTACGGCGCGCTTTTGCAGGGCCGCGCGCAGACGACGCAGCGGTTGGCGCAGGCGCTGCAGGCGGCGCAGGCCGAGCACGCCCGCCGCTTGTCCCTCATTTCACCGGCACCGATGCTACAGCCGCAGACCGCGTGACGCTCTCCGACTTCTACGACCGCTGCTTGCGCGTCGACCCGTCGCTCTCCGAGGGCGTCCTCCGGGCGCTGCTCACCGAGGCGCTGGAGAAGGTGTCGCTCGAGACGGGCGCGCCGCGGCTGCGCGTCGAGGCGAGCATCGGCACGACCGTCATCACGGCGCGCATCCGGCGCATGCTCACGGTTCCCGACCGCGTCGGGGCACGCAACCGAGAGCTGCTCTGGGTCGACGATCCGGACGAGGGCACGCTGACGGTCGCGAACGTGCGCGAGCCGTTCTGGCTCACGTTTGAGCTCTACCCGCCGGTCGTGCCCGAGGACGCGACAAGCACGGACGGACAGGCGTTCGTGGTGCCCTTCGCCTCGACGTGCCTCGCCTACGTCCTCTCGGGCCTCTACACCGACCAGGAGCGCGTCGGCTCGGCACGCGTCCAGTACGCGCGCTACCAGTCGGGGCTCATCGACGTGAAGCGGTCTGTGCGCGACGGCGCCGACGTGCGGCGTCTCTCGGCGACCGTCGACCCCGCGATCTGGCCCTAGCGCACCCCCATTGACTCACGCCATGACTGCCCTCAAGCGCACTCTTCCCCAGCCCAACCTCACGGCCGCCGAGGCTCGCACGCGCGCCGTGGCGGGCCTCTACGCCTTCAAGGCCGACACGCTCGGGCAGTCGCTCCCGGCCGCTGAGAAACAGGCCCTCGCCGCGGCCCGGCTCGACGCGGCCAACCTCGCCCGGCGCATCGAGGCGAACGAGCACGTCGGCCCCGTCCTCGTCGAGATCCGCGGCTACGACCTCAACACGAAGGGCGTCAAGGGCGAGAACGACCGGGGCCTCTGGGACGACGCGCTCGTGCTGCTCTGGATCGACGGCGCCAAGACGACGATCCTCGCGTCCATCCGCGGCAACGTCGACCCCTCGCGCCACCGCACGGGCATCGCGTTCAAGCACGGCCCGCAGCATTACCGCGTCCGCCTCGGCCACCACCGCAACCGGCTTGGGCTGCGTCAGGCCTCGCCGGTCCTCATCGACCGCGACGGCACAGGCGGCGTCGAGTACCGCATCGACCCGGCCCGCTGGCCCTACGTCAACATCCACGACGACCGCGGCTGGGGCACGGGCTCCGAAGGCTGCTCGACGGCGCCGCCAGACGACTTCGCAATCCTCTTCGCGGCTGCTCGCTCGCTCGGTACGATCGACGTCGTGCTCGTCGACGAGAAGGCGTTCCGCTAACAGACCGCTTCGATGCCCCGTCGCTTTCACCTGCTGACCTGGCCGTTGTGCCTGCTCTGGGTCGCGTTCAACGTCGGCCCGGCGATGGCCGACGGCGTCGCGCTCGTCGGGCACGTGCTCGCACTGATGCTGCAGAGCCTCATTCCCGTCGCCGTCGCCGACAGCCTCGACGCGGTGACCCACGTGCCCGAGGCGGTTCTCTACCCGCTGTGGCTGACGGGTCTCGGCGTCTACCCCGATCGTCTGTTCGCGGGCTTCTGCGGCGGCTACGTCCACATGGGCCTCACGTCAAAGGCCAACACGCCCTTCCGGACGTGGTTCATCGCCGTCTCGGGCGCGTCGCTCACCGGCAACTTCCTCCCCCTCGTTATCGGCCTGTTCATCCCCGCGCTCCACGAACTCTCTGACGTTCAGTACAAGGGCCTCGCCTTTGTGCTCGGCTATGTCGGCTTCTCGGGCATCGGCCGCCTCCAGCGGCTCCTCTCCAGCTCGTCCATCATCGCTCCGCCCGGCTCGTCCGAGCCCGGCGACCAGTCGCCATGACCCTCTCCTCTGCTTCCGATTCCACCGCCGTGATCCCTCCGGGCCACGAGGTCTACGTGTACGAGTTCGTCGCCTACTGGGGCGTCGTCGCAGGTGCACTCCTCGTGATGCTCGAAGTGGCCCGTCTCGTCAACGTGCTCCGGCCGCCTGGCAAGCCGTGCCTGCCGGAAGTGCGGGCGATCATCTTCGTCCT
>DASVSE010000511.1:0-2176 GCA_036388235.1 Rubricoccaceae bacterium
TCGGGGCGCTCGACGATGATCGTCCGCCACGGCGACCGGTACCTCGGCGTCCTCGGGCTCATGGACACGCCGCGCCCGGACGCGAAAGCGATGCTGGCGCGGCTCAGGGAGATCGGGATCGAGCGGACCATCATGCTCACCGGGGACAACCAGGCCGTCGCCGACGCGGTCGCCCGCGAACTCGGGCTGACGGAGGCGAGGGGCGACCTGCTCCCCGAGGACAAGGTGACGTACGTCCGCGAACTCGCCGCCGGGGCCGACCGGGTCGCCATGGTCGGGGACGGGGTCAACGACGCGCCGGCCCTCGCCAACGCGACCGTCGGGATCGCCATGGGGGCCGGGAGCTCGGACGTCGCGCTCGAGACGGCCGACGTGGCGCTGATGGGCGACCGGCTCTCGGCGCTCCCCTTCGCCGTCGGCCTTAGCCGCGCCTCGAAGCGCGTGATCCGGCAGAACCTGTTCGTGAGCCTCGGCATGGTGGCCGTCCTGATCCCGGCGACGCTGTTCGGTCTGAATCTCGGGCTCGCCGTCCTCTTCCACGAGGGGAGCACGCTCGTCGTCGTCGCCAACGCACTCCGCCTGCTCGCCTACCGCACGGACCCGTGACAATCAACACGAACGCCTGGAACCGGCTCCGGTACGCCGCCCTCGCCCCCGTTTATGACGCCGCCATCGCCCGCGTCTTCGCGCCGGCCAGACGACGCTCGTTCGAGCTCCTCGCCCTTCAACCCGGCGAGCGTGTTCTCGTCGTCGGGTGCGGCACCGGGCTCGACTTCCCGTACCTACCTCCAAGTGTCCGTCTCACGGCCGGAGACCTCACGCCGGCCATGGTCCGCCGGGCCCAAGACCGTGCCGACACGCTCGGGCTCACAGGCGCCGATATCCGTGTCCTCGACGCCCACCGGCTCGACGTTCCGGATGGCTCGTTCGATGCCGTCGTGCTCCACCTCCTGCTCGCTGTCGTGCCGGACCCCATCGCGGCGATCCTGGAGGCCCGGCGCGTGTTGGCCCCGGGCGGGCGGATCGCCGTGTTTGACAAGTTCGTGGCCGACGGGGAGCAGCCGTCGCTCCTTCGCCGGGCGGCCAACGCCGTTGCCCGCGTCGTCGCGACGGACCTCACGCGAAAGCTCGGGCCGCTCCTCCAGGCGGGCAGATTAGTGACTGTCCACGACGAGCCGGCCGGGCCGGGCGGCCTCTTCCGTGTCGTCATCGTGGAGCCAACCTGAGTGAGATCGACTGGCAAGTACCCCCGGAGGGGGCCCTAGACGCCAGCCTTGTCCAAGGCAGCTCGGATCTGATCGGCGTAGACGTCGCTCGCCACCGAGCAGTAGCGCATCGTCGTCGTGACATCGGCGTGCCCGGCGAACCGCTGGATGACCGGCACGGGCACGCCGCGCTCGATGAGCCACGTGATGCACGAGTGACGGAGCACGTGCGGCGTCAGTGTCGGCACCCCGGCTCGGTCGGCGAAGCGGCCGACGGTGTCGGAGCACGTGTTCGGATCGACGGCTCGGCCGGCCGCCTCGAAGACGAGCCCGGTCGCGCTCGGCCGGGCGCGGAGCTTAACCAGTACGCCCAGAGCGCGTGTTGACAGTGGGATGCGGCGCTCCTTGCCCGACTTCGACATGAACGAGTCGGTGCAGGCGACCGTCAGGTGGGCCGCATCAAGGTTGACATGATCCCAGGCGAGGTACAGCAGCTCGTTCCGCCGAAGGGCCGTCTCGGCGCCGAGCCGGATGAAGGGCGCGGCCCACGCACTCGACCGGACCTGACCGTCGCGGCAGTGCGCCTCCGCGTACACGGCCACGGCCTCGACCTGCTCGGGCCGGAGCGCCTTCGGGAAGTGCCGCGGCACGCGCTCCAGCATCACGCCGTCCGAGGCGTCGACGCCGGTCATCTTCTGCGCCTGGCAGTAGCGGAAGAAGGTCCGGAGGTGCTGGACGTAGTTGGCACGCGTGACCGGCCGGACGTCCAGCGAGTCGATCCATGCCTGCACATCGGTCGCCGTGACGCCGGAAACGGCCCGGGGTGCGCCCGCGTGGGCGACGAACCAGCCGGTGACACGCTCGTAGTTCGCCCGCGTGTTGGCGGTCCGGTGCGCGCGGCTACCGAGGAACCGGCTGCGTGCCTCAGCGAGTGTTGCGGGCGCGGCCGGCCGCTCGGGTCCTCCCGGGAC
>DASVSE010000512.1:0-3034 GCA_036388235.1 Rubricoccaceae bacterium
GCGCGCGTCGCGGCTCACGGACCCCGACTTGGCGCTCCGCGACCTCCGGCAGCGCGAGACGCTCCCGCAGGCGATTCGCGACCTTCTCGCCCAACCGGTTCTCGACGAGCTCTCGCGGCTGCTCTCGGCTGGCGAGGCCCAACAGGCCTTCTCGCTTGCCGCGCGGCACACGCAGGCGCTCAACGAAAATCTCCAGGTGCTGGACGACCCCACGGTCGCATCCGCACTTGTCTCGCATCGGCAACGGCTCCTCTTCGCCGCAGCGACCAGCGCGAGCTGGCTCGGCGACGTTGATCGGGCCCGCGGACTGTGCCGCGACGCGCTCGCGCTCGGACCCGTCGAGGCTGACCGGGTCCCACAAGCAACGACGGCGCTCTTCAACGCCTCGCTCCCCGACGACCTGCGCCGCCTGATCGGAACCATCGCCGACGAGGACCCGCACCGTGCGCTCGCCGACGGGCTGCTCGCCTACCTCGAAGGCGACTGGGAGACGGCCGATGCGCGCCTGCCCGAGTCGGACTCGGCGGACGTTCTCCTCATTCGAGCACAAGCCCGGATCGCGCTCCTCGACCCGCTCGACCTCGAGATGGTTCGACGAGCCGAGGCACTTCTTGATGCAGCCGACGAGAGCCAACCGCTCGACTCTGGCCGCATCCTCGCAGTCCGCGCGACGGTCGACCTTGCTCAGGCAGTCATGGACGGGCAAACGCCGCTCGCATACGACCGCCGGCCGCTCGCCGATGCGGTCCATCGAAGGACCCTCCGCGCGCTCGCAGCCGTCCCTCCTGGGACGGCTCTCCACGCGCGCGCCGTCGCGGCGGCCTCGCGCGCGGCTAGCGTCCTGCGTGACGACGGACTCGCTCGGCGGGTCGAAGCGGAGCTGGCCGCAATCCCGGACACCGTCCAGGACGAGGTCTTTGTTCGGCTGGATGCCCTGGAAACGCCCGTGGATGTCGAGGCACTTCGCACAGAGGGCCTTATCGAAGCTGTCCAGGCCATACGCATGACGGCGGGGATGTACGAAAACGCGGGCGACGTCGACCGTGCCGACGGGACGCTGCGGAACGCGCTCTTCGCCTCGGCTGACCCTAAGGACCGAATCGCACTCCTCAACGATCTCGTTCGCCTGCTGCGTCGAAACGGTCGGTTCACTGCTGCGGATCAGATTTTGGACGTCACGCCGGTTCCAGACGCGGAGCGGTGGACTCTCCGGGCTCAGCACGCGGACGGCGTCCCCAACCTCCACGAGGCGCAGGCTTTCTCGCTTCACGTCGGGGTCGTCGGCCTTGTCTCGCACCGCCTCATCGCGGCTCGAGCAGCCGGCGACGCCGAGCCGGTGGGCACGCCCGCAGACGATGGTCTTGGTGCCTCTCCGGTAGCGTGGGCACGTCGCCTCGTCGCCCTGGTCCCATCTCCATCCTCACGCCTGACGCACGCCGAGGCGCTCTTTCTCGACGGGCAGCACGACACACTCCTCACCGTGCTGGACGACGTCGGCGCGACAGATCTCGCTCGCCTCGCAGAACTCCGGGCGTTCGCCCTCGAAGGCCTCGGACGCCGAGGTGAGGGCGCTGATGGCCTCGCTCAGTTTGCCCGAGAGCACCCGCAAGCCGTCCGGGCATCCGTGAACGCGTCTGCGCTCCTGCTGCGTGACGGCCGACCGGCCGAAGCGGTCGCTCTCCTCGACCCGCTCGAAGCGGCCGGTTCGCCCTCGGCCGGCGTGCTCACGAACCTCGGCCGCGCGCTCCTCGCGCAGGCCCCGCACGACCGCCACGCCGCGTCTCGCGCCTTCGACCTGCTGGTGCGCGCCTACGACGCTCGGCCCGTACCGGCGATCGCGCGGGAGGCGTGGAAGGCCGCGCGAGGCGCAAACCGTGAGGCTGAGGGAAGCCGCTTCTTTCTGATTCTCACTCAAGACGCCGCAAACGTCGAGGTCCAGACGCTCGAGGACATCGACGCGGCCAATGATGCCGCGGAGGGGGAGCTCGTCCAGTTCTCGGGCGGCACGGACGCGCTCGTCGACTACGTCCGGCGGGACCGGGAGCGAACGGCGGCCATCGGGCGCGCGCTCCGTACGCATGGCATCGCCTACGCGGACGCATTTCGAGCAGGAGGGCGGGCCTGGCAGAACTGGTCGAGCTGGACGCTCCTCGCCGAGCAGACATCCGGCGGCAGCGGGTTCGCCGTGCTCGCGGACTGGCCCTCGTCGGCGTTCACACACCAACGGCACCACCCTGAGCACGAAGCCGGCCTCTTCGCCGACCTCACTGCGCTCTTGACGCTGGGCCTGCTTGGCTCCGACGTGGTGGCACAGATGCTGGATGCCCTCGGCACGCTCTACGTTTCTGCCGGAACCCTCGACCGGCTCGTCCATGACCTGGGAGTTGCTGAAACAGACGTCTTGGTGGGAGGACCTCAGGTCGCCGACGCGGTTGCACACCTTCGGCACCTTCCTGCGGCACGCGTCGAGTACAGCCAGGCCGTCGAGGACGCGGCCCCCGACGACGAGTCGCTCGGCGCCGCTCGGATTGACCTCGGCGCGGCCGAGCACGTCGGCGCGCCTTATGTCACGGATCTCGACGATGCCCAGAGCGTCCGGCCGGCCGTATCGTCGCGCGTCGTTCTGGCGACGCTCGTCGCTGACGGCCTCGTCACAGCCGCCGCCGCAGACGCCGCCGCAGCCGCCCGGCCGTCTGCCTACCGGGAGTGGCGCGAGGTAACCCCATTGGACGCGCTTCCGGACGCGCTCGTTTTCGACCCGTTCGCCTTCGTCGACCTCGTCTCGGCGGACCTCCACGTCGCCGTCGGCGCGCGCGTCCGTGTCGGGCCGTGGGGGTGGAGGCACTTGCTGGACGAGGCCCACCACCTCGAGGCGCGCGTCTCGGCGCACGGGCGCATCGCAGCACTCATCGACGTCCTGCGGCCTCGCGCGGCCGATGGGCGCCTCGTTGAGCTTGATCTGGTTCGCGAGCCCCGTCCACCACGCGGCGACGCCTCCAACGGAGAGCGGCAGATCGAAGCGGTCTGGAGCGAG
>DASVSE010000513.1:0-2963 GCA_036388235.1 Rubricoccaceae bacterium
TACTGCGTCCCGCACGGCTGCACTTCATGGCTTGGCCGCTCTGCGTGCTGTGGACCGCGTACTGCGTCCTCCCGGCCGCCGCGCTCGCGCTCGCCCAGGTGGCGACGCCGGCTCTGGCCGACACGCTCATGGGCTCGCTCAACGCGGCCCCTGAGTCGGTCGTCAATCCGCCGTGGCTCCACGCCATCGGGCTTCAGATCGACGTGTTCGCCGCCGGGCTCTGCGGCGGGTACGTCCACATGATGCGGACCTCGAAGGCCGGGACGTCACTCGGAACGTGGACCAAGAACGTCCTCGCGGCCGGCTTCATGGGCAACTACCTCCCCCTCGTCGTCGGGGTGGTCATGCCGTCTGTCCACGCGCTTCCCAGCACGGCCGCACGCGGGGTTGCCTTCTTCCTCGGATACGCCGGATTCACTGTCCTTACCGCCCTTCAACGGCTCACGCCCAACGGCTCCCTTCCCAACCCGCCTCCCGGCGACGTGTCGCCATGACCACTCTGCTTGCCTCCCCTCTGATTGGGGGCCTTCTCTACTGGCTGCTCGTGCCCGGTGTCCTGCTCGTGATGTACGAGACAGCACGGATCGTCCACGCGCTCCACCCGCCCGGGAAACTCTGCACAACCGACGCCTCGCGGCTGATCGTGCTACTCGTGTGCCTCGCGCTCGCGCTCGGAAGC
This sequence comes from Rubricoccaceae bacterium, assembly GCA_036388235.1. Taxonomy (GTDB): domain Bacteria; phylum Bacteroidota; class Rhodothermia; order Rhodothermales; family Rubricoccaceae; genus DASVSE01. The sequence goes on from DASVSE010000513.1 coordinate 680, forward strand.
AACATCGTGCTCGGACTTGTGCCGCCGCCGGGATCGCTCGCTGCGACGTGGCTGCTCGGGTTCTTGCTCCGAGGTGTGCGAATGGGCCGGTTTGCGGTCAGGCCGCGGAACGCAACACGCGACCGGGTAGACGCTCGGGCAAGCGCTCGGAGCATCTAGCCTCAGTTTCTAAAGAGCGGCCGCGCATCGAGCTCGTCGAGGCCGTCGGCGCCAACCGCCCTCACGGCACCGATTTCGCCGGTCGGGTTTTCGGCCTCTGATCGGCCCCCTCACTTTCTAAAGGCACCCCCACCGTGGACCGCTCTACCATCTTCCCGCCGACCGCAGGTGCGCCCGGCCCGGCGACGTCCGAAGTGTTCGGGTCGGTCGTCCATCTGGCGTTCGACGGCGAGGGCGTGGTCGCAACGCCGAGCGGGCGCCGCGCGATTTCGGACGTCCAGACGCAGGGCACGCGGACCGTCGTGATCACCGTCCCCGGGCTCCCGATCGGGACCGTCGCGACGGCCGTGCCGAGCGAGGGCGCCGACGTGCGCGTCGATGGGCCCCGAGTCGTCTACTCCGTCGCCGCGGGGCTCCCGACGTCGGGCGCGGTCGTGCTGCTGCTGACGGAGCCGCGGGGCTCCGCAAAGCGCGCGACGCTCTCGCTCGCACCGGCCCCGCCGACGGCGTTCTCGTACATGGCCCACGACGGGGCGCCGTCCACGCTCGCCTTCGGCTACGACGTCCGCACGCAGCGCGTCCGCATCGAGGCGACCGACGCCGCCGGCGCCGTCGAGGGCGCGGTCTGGTTCGCGCTCCGGACCGTGGACGTGGACGACGTGGACACGATCGAGCTGTCGGTCACTGAGGACGCGCCCGGCCGGACGTTCCGCGCGGTCGCGCTCAGGACCGTGAACGGCGACGAGCTGGAGAGTGCGCCGAGCAACTCGGACTACCGCAACGGCCCGCCGGTCTCCATCGGCGCCGCAACGCGGGCCCTGGCCGTCGGGGAGTTCGGCCGCATCCCGCTTGCGGGCCTGCTGTTCGACTCCGACGGGCGGCCTATGACCTACCGCCCGATCGCAAAGCACGCTCCGCTCGGCAAGGCAGCACTGCCGTCCTGGCTCACGCTCGACGGCTCCGTGGTCGTCGTGAGCACAAAGGAGCCGCACGAGGCTGTGACGATCGCGATTGCCGGCACCGACGAGAAGGGCGCAACGGCCACGCTCGACTTCACCATCTCGGTTTACACCCCTGACGGACCGGACACACCCGGCGCCGTCGTGTTCGTCCAGTAGGCATCCACCCTCGGGCTCCGGTCCGTCCACCCCCTCAGATCATGGCCGCACGCCTTCTCGTTCCCGACGTCTCCGGCGACACCGAACAGCTCGACGTCGAGTACGCCGACCCCCAGACCAAGACCCGCGGGGAAAAGAGTTGGAGCGAACTCGGGTTCAAGCTCCTCAAGACCGTCGACGTCGCCGGCCTCACGACCGAGGACGGCAACAAGGTCATCCCGCTTGCGAAGGGCGAGACGGCGCCGGGGCGCGCCTTCCGCGTCGTGGCCGCCAAAACGGTCACCGGCATCCGCTACCCCTCGAAGCCGTCCGGCTTCGACTACGCCAACCAGGCGCCCTACTCGTCGGGCAAGATCGCGGAGACGTTCACCGTCGGTGACAAGGGGGCGCGCATCGCGCTCGACAAGCACCTCTACGACCCGGACGGCCGCCCGACGAAGATCCAGCTCATCGACGGCGCCGACCCGTTCTCGAAAGACCCGCTGCCGGCGTGGGCCGAGATCCAGGGCAACGACCTCGTGATCGACGCGAGCGAGGAGCGGGCCGAGACAACGCTCGCGGTCGAGCTGACCGACGAGAAGGACGAGCGCGCCATCCTCGACGTGATCGTGACGGTCATCACGCCCGACGCGCCCGACGCGCCCGGTGACGTCGTGTACGTCGCGATCTAGCCCACCCGCCGGGCGGCCCGCCGAGGCCGCCCGGCCGTCCTGTATGCCCGTGGCGACTTCCGCCCTCCGCGCCCGCATTGCGCCGAACGCGCAGGCCGTCGATGTGCTCTACACCGACGCGCCGCCGCCGGCCGCGCCGGGCCTGCTCCTCAAGACGGTCCCGGTGGCCGGCGTGACAGTCGCGACCGATCCGCTGTTCGTCGCCGGCGGCGGGCGGCTCGTCGAGGTGACGCTCGCGGACAGCGACGTCGTTCCTCGGCGCCGGTTTGCCTTCCGAGCCCGCACGGCCGCGCACGGCGTCTCCGCCGTCTCGGACGTGGACGTGGTGCCGGCACA
>DASVSE010000514.1:0-2291 GCA_036388235.1 Rubricoccaceae bacterium
ACGGCAATGGTCTTCCAGAGCTACGCCCTCTTCCCAACGATGACCGTCGGGGAGAACGTCGCGTACGGCCTCCGCGTGCAGGGCGTCCCGCGCGCGCAGGCGGCCGAGCGCGCCGAACGAGCGCTCGCCCGCGTGGACCTCTCGGGCGCGGGCCCGCGCCCCGTCGCGCAGCTCTCGGGCGGGCAGCAGCAGCGCGTCGCGCTCGCGCGTGCAATTGCCGCCGAGCCGGCCGTCCTGCTGTTCGACGAGCCCCTCTCGAACCTCGACGTCGCGCTCCGCGAGCAGACGCGCGTCGAGATCCAGGCGCTCCAGCGCGACCTGGGCACGACGAGCCTCTACGTCACGCACGACCAGCAGGAGGCGCTCGCGCTTTCCGACCACGTCGTCCTGATGCGGGCCGGCCGGGTCGTCTCCGAGGGCGCGCCAGAGGCGCTTTACGCCGCCCCGCCGACGGCCTACACGGCCGCCTTTCTCGGCGGGGCAACGGTCGTTCGCGACGCCGATCTCGCCGAACGCCTCGCCGGGAGCGCCCCGCCGCCTGGCCACGTCCTCGCCGTGCGCCCCGAGGCGCTCGTACCGGTGGGTGCGTCCGAGACGGGCGCCGTCGCGGCCCGGACCGTCTCGCGGCAGTTTCTAGGCGTCACGGCCGAATGGGCCGTCGACGTCGATGCGGCGGCGGGCCCGGTCCGGATGCGCTTGTGGACCGACCCGCGGATGCCGATGCCCGATACGCTATACGTCCGCACCGAGCACGTGCTCTGGGTGACGGACGACGCCCTTTCCACCACACCTCCACCGCCATGAACTCCCGACGCCTCCTCTTCGGCACGCCCGGTCCGGCCCGCAACCTCGACGCCGGACTGCTCGTGCTCCGCCTCGGCCTCTTTGGCCTGCTCGCGTTCGGGCACGGGCTCGGCAAGCTGCCCGTGTCGCCCGAGTTCGTGCAGGGCACGGCCGACATGGGCTTCCCGCTGCCGGTGCTGTTTGCGTGGGCAGCTGCGCTGTCAGAGTTTGCGGGCGGCTTGCTGCTTGCCTTCGGCTTCCTCACCCGGCCTGCGGCCGTAATTGTCGCCACCACGATGTTCGTCGCGTTCGGTCTCGCGCACGGCTTCGCGCTCTCGGGCGAGAGCAGTGGCGAGATGGCCTTCCTGTACCTCGTCGGTGCGCTAGCGCTGTTCTTTACGGGTCCGGGGCGTTACTCGGTCGACGCCATTCTGAACCGCTCGGAGATCTCGTACTAACCGGGGCGATGGCGGGGGATAAAAAAGCCCGCCGGCCTTACGGGGCCGGCGGGCACGTCGTCGGGAGAGCACCGAAGCGCGACTTCCGTCGTTTGCGTTACCAACGAGACGGAGAGACGGTTGGTGCCGCGCCCGCACCGCTTCAGCGTCTCTTAACGATCCGTCTCGCCCGAGCGCGTCCAGCGAATGCGGTCGCCGGGGACGAGCCCGAGGCGGCGCGAGTATCCGGCGGGCACCTCGACGACAAACTGCGCCGGACCGCTCGACGGGAGCGTGTCGAACGAGTACGGGACGGTGTCTTCAGCGATGTTGAGCAGCGTCGAGTCGGGCCCGTAGTACTGGATGTCGAGCGAGCGCGGCGTGCTCGCCATGTAGAAGTTCTGTTGCTCGGCAGTGTCGAAGACGAACAGCATGCCCGTGTCGGGTGGGATCTCGCGACGTTCCATCAGGCCGCGCTCGCGCGTGGAGTCGGTCGCGGCAATCTCGATGTCGATGGTTTTGAGAACGCGGTCGCCGCGGACAAACGACAGACGGCCGTCGATGCGGAACGGGACGGACGTCGCAGCCGGCGGCGCGGGCGTCTCGCTGCGGCAGCCGGCGAGGAGAACGAGCGACAAAAGGGCGGTGAGGCGAAGCATAGAGGGGCAAGAGGCGTGCGGGCGGCAGAAGCTAGCCGACGAGCTTGAGGGCGACGGCGTCCGAGACCGTTGCGCCTTCGGGCGTGAGGCTCACGCGCTCGGGCGTGACCGTGACGAGGCCGGCCGCAGCGAGCGCGGCGAGTTCGGCGCGCTTGTCGGTCAGCAAGTCGAGGCCGTAGTCGTGCTCCAGCGTCTCGAACAGGAGGCCTTCGCTCAGCCGCCGCAGCCCGAGCATCACGGCCTCGTCGGCAAGCGCGTCCGGCCCGACGGACTCGCGAAGGTCCGTCGGGAGCGTGCCGGCTTCGAGCAGGCCCTGCCACCGGCCGACGGCCGGCACGTTGCCCCAGCGCGCGGCCCGGCTGCGTGTCTCGCGCCAGAACGAGTGCGCGGACGGCCCGAGCCCGACGACGTT
>DASVSE010000515.1:0-2484 GCA_036388235.1 Rubricoccaceae bacterium
CAAGCAGATCGCCGGGGCCGTCGCGCGGCGAATTGTCTACGACGCCCCCGTGGGCAAGACGATGACCGCCGGAGAGCGCTACGGCATCGTCAAGTTCGGCAGCCGGATGGACGTCGTCGTCCCGCCGCACGTGCGTCTGGACGTGACCATCGGGCAGAAGACCGTCGCCGGCGAGACGGTCATCGGGCACATCCCGGACGAGGCGCCGGCCGAGATGCCGGCCGGGCAGACGGGCGACGGACGGTGAGCGCGCCGCGTGCCCGCCGCGGACCTCTGCTGCGCTCCCGCCGCCTCCCCGCCGACGGGGCGCTTCGCGCACAGCGCTCGCAGCGCGCGCGCGCCGCCGTGCCCAACTTTTTCACGCTGATGAACCTGCTCGCCGGGTTCTTCTCGCTCCTCTACGCAGCCGACGGGCACCTGGAAGCGGCCGCGTGGTTGGTTGTTCTCGCGGGCTTTTTCGACCTGCTCGACGGGATGCTCGCGCGGCTGGCCGGCGTGTCGAGCGAGTTCGGGCTCGAGCTGGACTCGCTCTCGGACGTCGTCTCGTTCGGCGTCGCGCCGAGCTTCCTGCTCTACGAGTTCGGGCTGCACCAACTGGGGCCACTCTGGGGAGCGCTCTTGGCGAGCCTGCCCGCATTGTTCGGGGCACTCCGGCTCGCCTACTTCAACACGCAGGCGTCGCCGGAGAAGAAGTCGGCCGAGTTCCGGGGGCTGCCCATTCCGGCACAGGCCGGGACCGTCGTCGTGTTCATCCTCACGTTCGGTCCGGCAAGTGGTCTGGGCGAGTCCGTCCTGGCACGGCCGCAGATCTCCGCCCTGATCATCCTCGTGGTCGTCCTGTCGACGCTCATGGTGTCGCCGGTCCCGTTTCCTGCTCTTCCGCAGCCGTCGCGCGCCAACCTGCGGACGTACCGCTGGCGCTTTGTCAGCTTCCTCGTCGCGCTCGTGCTCGCCGGCATCTTCCAGGAGCGCGGCCTGCTCTTTGTCGCCGTGGTATACCTCGCCACCGGCGTCGGACGGGCGCTCGCGTGGGCCTACCGTGCGGCGACGACGGACCCGGCGGACGCCGAGCCGGCGCTAGCTTTGGAGGACCCGCCGCCTCGAATGGGCGAGGTCTGACCCGCAGGGTTTGCATCCTGACCCTGACGGTTTCCGTTCGCTTCCCGGCCTGATTTCGATGTACCACGTCCACGTCCGCATCCTGCTTCGCCCGTCCATCCTCGACCCGCAGGGGCAGGCGGTCGGGCGTGCCCTTCATACGCTCGGCCTGGAGGCCATTACGACCGTCCGGACGGGGCGTTTCGTCGAGCTGACGCTGGACACCGACGACGCGGCCGAGGCGCAGCGCCTCGCGGATCAGGCCTGCCGCACACTCCTCGCCAACCCCGTGACCGAGGACTTCGAGATTCTCGCGGTTCTCCCGACCGAGGGCCGCCACAGCGAGAGCGGCGTCTCCGCCTGACCCGATGCATTCCGCCGTGCTCTGTCCCGCCGCCCACGCCCGTCGCCTGCTCTTCGACGGGCCGCTGCTGAACGGCCCCGATCTGCCCGCGCTGCCGGCCCTCGACGAAGAGGTCGCGGTCGAGGAGCGCGTCCAGACGCCGTGGCGCGTCATTCTGTACGACGACGACATCCACACGTTCGACGACGTCATCGGGCAACTCATGAAAGCCGTCGGGTGCTCGGCCGAAGAAGGCGCGCGCCACGCGTGGACCGTCCACACCGAGGGCAAAGACTGCGTCTACACCGGCGACTTTTTCGACTGCATGCGCGTCCAGGGCGTCCTGCGCGAGATCGCGCTCGTGACCGAGATCGAAGGCTAGCCGGGCCGGTCTCTACTGCCCGCTCCACATCTCCCACAGCAGCCGCGCGAGCAGCAGGGCGAGGACGGCGACGAACGCGATGCGGACGAAGCCCGCCCCGTGCCGCAGCGCCAGCCGCGACCCGACGAGACCACCGGCGAGGTTGCACACGGCCATCGGAAGGGCAACGGCCCACAGCACGTGCCCGGCGGCGATAAACACGGCGAGGGCCGCCACGTTCGTCGCCACATTGACGATGCGGGCCGAGGCCGACGCCCGCAGCACGTCCAGACCGGCGACGGTGACGAGGCCGAACACGAACAGGGCGCCACCGCCCGGGCCGAAGAAGCCGTCATAGAAGCCGACGACGAGTCCGACCGCGACGCCCGCCGCGCGCCGCATCCGGGGCGAGACACCTTCGCGAAGTGCGGCCCCGAAGTCCTTGCGCGCGAGCGTGTAGCCGCCGAGACCGATGATTGCGACGACGAGAAGGGGCCGGAACGTCTCGCGGCTCACGAGCCCGACCGCGTGCGCCCCGGCCCATGCCGCGGCGGCGGCAGCGAGCGCCATGAGAACCGTCGCCACGACGTCCACGGGCACGCGGCGCGCGTACGTGACGGCCGCGGCCGACGTGCCCCAGACGCCCGCCGCCTTGTTGGTCCCGAGGATGGACGCGACGGGC
>DASVSE010000516.1:0-5164 GCA_036388235.1 Rubricoccaceae bacterium
GTCCAGTCGCCGCGGCAGCCGCAGATCTGGAGGACGAAGTTGGCGAGCATCCGCGCGCCGCCCTCGGTGTGCATCACCTCGGGGTGGAACTGCACGCCCGCGACGTGCGCCGTCTCGCCCGTCCCGGCGACGGCTGCGAGCGGAGCCGAGTCGGTCTCGGCGATGGCATGAAAACCGTCCGCGAGACGCGTCAGGCGGTCGCCGTGGCTCATCCAGACGGCCGCCGCCTCGGGGACGCCGGCCAAGAGCGGGTGCGCCGCGCCGACCGTCCGCAGCGCGGCGCGGCCGAACTCGCGGTGGTCCGACGCCTCGACCGCCCCGCCGAGCGCGCGCGTGACGGCCTGGAGCCCGTAGCAGATGCCGAGAACCGGGACCGACGCGCCCGTCTCGGGGCTAACGAGGCGCAGCAGAGCCGGGTCGACCTGGGGCGCACCGTCGTCGTAAACGGAGGACGGGCCGCCGGAGAGGATCAGCCCGGCCGGGCGCATCGCCGCGATCTCGGCCGCGGCACGTGTGCAGGCGTGGATCTCGCAGTAGACGCCGGCCTCGCGCACGCGCCGGGCAATGAGCTGGGTCGTCTGGCTGCCGAAGTCGAGGATGACGACGAGGTCGTGCTGCATGGGTGCCGGCGGGTGGAACGAGGAAGGGCGCCGGGCCGCAGTGGGGCGTCGCCCGTCCGACTGGTCGAGCAAGGTACGGGACCTGGGCAGACCCGAAAGCCGGCTCACGCGCGCGGGACGCACGAAACGGCCCCATGCGTCGTTGCGGACGCACCCCCGGACCCCCTCCCTTCACTCTCCACATCCACTCATGCGCACGCTGCTTCTCCCCCTTCTCGCTCTCATAGCTCTTCCGGCGCTCGCCCAATCGCCTTCACCGCGCGCTGATCGCCGCATCATCATCGACGTCGACAGCACCTCCGGCGGCGAGCGGCTTGCCTTCCGCCGTCCCGGCGGCCTCCGCGAAGACATCGATATCCGTCGCCTTGAGCGTGACGGGGTCGTGGTCCGGCGCCTCAACGGCAGTGAGGCCGACACGATTCGGTTTCGGATCCCCTCTCCCAACATCCTCATCGACCGCGTCAACGGGATGATGGGGCCCGGCGGGCCATTCTCCGAATTCTTCGGCGCGCCGGGCGTCTCGGAAGAGACCCGCGAGCGGATGCAGTCGTTGGACGAGCGCTCGCACGACCTCGCCCGTGAGGCGCGGGCGGCGAGCGGGACCGAGCGGGACCGGTTGGAGCGTGACCTCGACGGCGTCCTCGCCGAGCTGTTCGACGTGCGGGCGGACGCTCGCCGCGAGCACGCCGCCCATCTCCGCGCCGAGGCCGACAAGGTGGAGGCGGGCCTCCGCGAGCGCGATGCCCGCCGCGAGGCGATCCTCGACGCCCGCCGCCGCGAGCTTCTGGGCGAATCCGACGGAGCCGACTGGTAGCGCGCCGCCCTGAACAACCGCGGCCGGCGTTCCCGAGGGAATGCCGGCCGCGTTTGTTCAGGGCGGCGCTAGGCGCCGATCGACTCTTTGTACTCCTCGACGGACATGAGCGCGTCGACCGACGCTGGATCGGCGGGGCGGAGCTTGACCATCCAGCCGGCCCCGTACGGGTCCTGGTTGACCGCCTCGGGCGCCCCGTCGAGCGCCTCGTTGATGGCCTCGACTGTCCCGGCGATCGGCGCGAACAGCTCCGAGACCGTCTTCACGGCCTCGACAGTCCCGAACGGCGCCTCGGCCTCCACCTCCGTACCGACGGGCTGGATCTCAACGAACACGATGTCGCCGAGCTCGCCCTGCGCGTAGTCCGTGATGCCGACCGTCGCGAGGCCGTCGGCGTCGAGGCGGACCCACTCGTGGTCCTTGGTGTAGCGGCAGTCGTCGGGGAGAGTCATCAGGAGTCGGGATTGGGGGGTCGGGACGGCGCCGAGGCGTGCAGGGCGGCCCCGGCTCATTAGGCCTCGGGCGTGAGCTCGAAGCGTTCGAGGAACTTGGTGTCGAAGTCGCCGGACCGGAAGCGGTCGTCCATGAGCAGCTGCTTGTGGAACGGGATCGTCGTCCGGATGCCCTCAACGACGAACTCGTCGAGCGCGCGGCGCATCTTCTCGATCGCCCGCTCGCGCGTCGCGTCTCGGACGATGAGCTTGGCAATCATCGAGTCGTACGTCGGCGGGACCGTGTAGCCGGCGAACACGTGCGTGTCGCAGCGGACCCCGCGGCCCTTGGGCGTGTGGAAGGCCGTGATGCGGCCCGGCGAGGGCGCGAAGCCGCGGAACGGGTCCTCGGCGTTGATGCGGCACTCGATGGAATGCCCGACGGGCGTGCGGTCGCCGCCGGTCACCTTCTCGCCCGAGGCGACGCGGAGCTGCCACTCGATGAGGTCCTCGCCCGTGACCTCCTCGGTCACCGGGTGCTCGACCTGAATCCGCGTGTTCATCTCCATAAAGTAGAAGTCGCCGTGGGCGTCGAGCAGGAACTCGACCGTGCCGGCCCCGCGGTAGTCCACGGCGAGGGCGCCCGCAACGGCGGCTGCCCCGATGCGCGCCCGCAGGTCCGCATCGACGACGGGGCTCGGGGCTTCCTCGAGCAGCTTCTGGTGGCGGCGCTGGATGGAGCACTCGCGCTCGCCAAAGTGGACGACCGTGCCCTGCCCGTCGCCGAGCAGCTGGACCTCGATGTGGCGCGGGCCCTCGACAAACTTCTCGATGTAGAGGCGGCCGTCGCCGAAGGCGTTGAGGGCTTCGTTGGACGCCTGCTCGAACAGGTTCGCGAACTCGGACTCTTCGGGGCACATGCGCATCCCGCGCCCGCCGCCGCCGGCCGAGGCCTTGATCATGACCGGAAAGCCGGCGATGCGAGCCGCGTCGAGGCCCTCGGCGATGTCCGCGACGGCGCCCTCCGACCCCGGCACGACGGGCACACCCGCCGCGACCATCGTCTCTTTCGCGACCGACTTATCGCCCATCTTGGCGATCGTCTCGGGCTTGGGCCCGATAAAGATCATGCCGTGGTCGTCGCAGACCTGCGCGAAGCCCGCGTTCTCGCTCAAGAAGCCGTAGCCCGGGTGGATCGCGTCGGCTCCCGTCACCTCGGCCGCCGCGATGATCGACGGGACGTGGAGATAGCTCCGGGCGCTCGGCGGCGGTCCGATGCAGACGGCCTCGTCGGCGAAGCGGACTGGGAGCGAGTCGCGGTCGGCCGTCGAGTACACAGCGACGGTCTTGATGCCCATCTCGCGGCACGTCCGGATGACCCGGAGCGCGATCTCGCCGCGGTTGGCGATAAGGACTTTCTGGATCATGCGGGCGGCGGGGTGCGGGGCTCGGCGGCCGGACGGCCATCCCGAGCACGCCGGCGTGGGGTTACGCCGTCTTGATCACGAACAGCGGCTGGTCGTACTCGACCGGCGCGGCGTTGCGGGCGAGAATCTGGACGACCGTGCCCGCGACCTCGCTCTGGATCTCGTTCATGAGCTTCATCGCCTCGATGATGCACAGCGGCTGGCCGACCTCGACGCGGTCGCCGACCTTCACGAACGCGTCCGAGCCCGGCGAGGCGGCCTCGTAGTACGTCCCGACGATGGGCGCGAGGACGAGCTCTTCACCGTCGCCCGAGCCCGGCTCGGCCGCGGGGTCCGACGAGATCGGGACGGCACCTGCGGCAACGGCCGGCAAAGCGGGTGCGGGCGCCGCAGCAGGCGGCGGGGCCGAGAGCATCATCGGCGCCGGGGCGGCCGCCCGCTCGGGCAGCTTGGCCCGGACGGTCAGCTTGAAGTCGCCTTCCTCAATCTTGACCTCGGCGAGGCCGCTCGCGGAAACGAGTTCGAGGAGTCGCTGGATCTTGTCGAGGTCCATGAGGGCGCTGAGTCGGGAAGAGGCGCGAAGGTACGACGCGGGGTACGGCCGGGTGCCCCACCGAGCACGTCCGGCCGGCGGAAGGCTCAGGCCGCGCTGACGCGCGTCTGGTAGCTGCCCGTCTCGGTATCGACGCGGACCGTATCGCCCTCGTTGATGAACAGCGGGACGTAGACGGTCGCGCCAGACTCCAGCGTGGCGGGCTTGGTCGCACCCGTCGCGGTGTCGCCTTTGAGGCCGGGATCGGTCTGCGTCACGACGAGCTCGACCTGGCGGGGCAGCTCGGCCGTGAGCGCCTCGTCGGTCGAGGCGTCGACGAGGACGTCGATCGTCGCGCCCTCTTTGATGAGCCCCTTCAGGTCCACGATGCCGGGCTGTAGCGACACCTGCTCGTAGGTGTCGGTGTTCATAAAGTGGAGCCCCGACTCGTCCGTGTAGAGGTACTGCATCTCGCGGCGCTCGACTCGCGCCGTCTCGATGCGCTCGCCGGCGCGGAATGTCTGGTCGACAGTCTTGCCGTTGCGGATGTTTTTGAGCTTCGAGCGGACGAACGCGCCGCCCTTTCCGGGCTTGACGTGCATGAACTCGACGATCTGCCAGAGGCCGTCCTTCCAGTTGAGGACGAGGCCGTTGCGAAAATCCTGGGTGGAGGCCATGTCGGGGCGCGGTTCGGGGACAGGCGGGGAATCTAGCGCTCGCCCCGGCGCGCTGACAGCGGAGACGCCGTGGAGCGCTTCGGGCGTGCTCCACGGCGTCCTGTCGGGGATGCTCCCTTACGGGAGCGCTGAACTCAGGCTGTGAGGCGGTCCAGGTAGGAGCGGCGCAGCTTGGACACCTTCGGCGCGATGACAGCGGCGCAGTACGGCTGGTCCGGGTTGCGCGCGAAGTAGTCCTGGTGGTAGTCCTCGGCGGGGTAAAAGACGTCAAGCGGGGCGATCTCGGTCACGATCGGGTCCGAGAAGACGTCCTGTGCCGTGAGGTCGGCGACGACGCGCTCGGCGGCCTCGCGCTGCTCGGGCGTTTCGTAGTACACGCCCGAGCGGTACTGCGTGCCGCGGTCGGCGCCCTGACGGTTCAGAGTCGTCGGGTCGTGGGTGGCGAAAAAGATGCCGAGCAGGTCGTCGAGCGCAATCTGGTCGGGGTCGAACGCCACGCGAACCACCTCGGCGTGGCCTGTTCGGCCCGAACACACCTCTCGGTAGGTCGGGTTCTTGATGTGGCCGTTGGCGTATCCCGACGTCACGGACTGGACGCCGCGGAGGGGCAGCAGGACGGCCTCGGTGCACCAGAAGCAGCCGCCGCCGAGGGTGATCGTTTGG
>DASVSE010000517.1:0-3952 GCA_036388235.1 Rubricoccaceae bacterium
CTGACCCCTCGCCTGTGTCCACGCGCCTCGCCTACGCCTCGCCCCGCCCCGCCCTCCGCACGGTCCTGCTCGTGTGGGAAGGCGTCATCGCCGTTACCGCGACGGTCGCGGCGCTTCTGGCGCCGCTGGCCCTGCTTCCCGGGACCCTCGAAGCCCGGCACGTGGTCGCCTTCGAGGTGCTGTTCACGGCCCTGTTCGGGCTCGACGCGGCACTGCGCCTCGTCCGGCTTCGCGGCTCGTCGCGTCGTATCGCGCGCATCGCGCTCGTCGCCGATGTCATCGCCGCCCTCCCGCTTGTGCTCTTGGGAGCACCGCGCGGGTGGATTCTGCTGCGCGTGCTCAAGGTCTTTCGGGTCGCCGGCGTCGTCCGCGACGTCTCGCGGCACCACGCGGGCCTCTCAGCGCGCTTCCGGCTGTTCACCTTCCTGTACGGCCTCGTGCTCGTCGTGCAGGGCCTGACCTGCGCCTTTGTCGCCCTCGGCGGCGTCCGCGGCTCGGTCACGCCCTACCTCGACGCGCTCTACTGGACCGTCATGACCATCACGACGGTCGGTTACGGCGACATCACGCCCGTCACGGCCGTCCAGAAAGTGTTCGCCATCGGCGTGATGCTCCTCGGCGCGGGCATTTACGCCTTCCTCATCGGCAACATCGCGTCGCTGTTGAACAACCTGGACCCGCTCCGGGCCGCGCACGTGCAGCAGCAGGAGCGCCTCGGCGCGTTCATGCACTACCGCGCCCTTCCGCGGCCCATCCAGCGGCGCGTGCAGGCCTACTTCGACTACCTCTGGGAGCAGCACCTCGTCTCGGACGAGGACGCGACGCTGGCCGAGTTGCCGCCGGCGCTCCGCGAGGAGGTCGCGCTCTACCTCCGCCGCGACCTCGTCGCCAACGTGCCGCTCTTCCGCGACGCCTCGGACGCGTTCGTGCGCGACGTCGCCCTCCAGATGACGTCCTTCGTGTGCCTCCCCGGCGACACCATTGTTCGCGCCGGCGACCGCGGCCACGAGATGTTCTTTCTCGCCCGCGGCGAGGTCGAGGTCGTCGCGCCGGACGGGACGGTCCTGAACACGCTCCACAGCGGCGACTTTTTCGGCGAGATCGCCCTCGTCACGTCGGCCGTCCGCACGGCGACGGTCCGCGCCGTTGCCCCGAGCGACCTCTACGTCCTCGACCACGCGGTGTTCGAGCGCATCGCCGCAGACTACCCCGACGTCGCCGCGACGGTCCGCGAGGAGGCCCAGCGCCGCCGGACGGCCGACGGGGAGCGGTAGCCGTCCCGCACTCGGCGGTTGCCGAACGGCGCGCGGGCCGAGGCGTTGAAGCAGCCTCTATCTCTCCGCCCGTCTGATGCCCGCCCCTTCGCTCGAAGTCTTCCGCCCCGACGTGGCGCGGCTGCCTGTCGTGTTCGTCAATGCCTATCTCGTCGGCGAGCCCGGCGGACCGTGGGCGCTCGTGGACACGGGCCTGCCCGGCTCGGCGGCCCTGACGCGGGCCGCGGCTCGGGCCCGCTTCGGCGGCCGCCCGCCCGAGGCGATCCTGCTCACGCACGGCCACTTCGACCACGCCGGAGCCGCGCTCGCGCTCGCCCGCGCCTACGACGTGCCGGTCTACGCGCACCCGATGGAGCTGCCGTACCTCACGGGGCGCTCGGACTATGCCCCGCCGGACCCGACCATCCCGGGCGCCATCTCGGCCCTCTCGCGCGTCTTTCCGCACACGGGCCGCGACCTCGGTGCTCACGTTCACGCCCTGCCCGAGGACGGGACCGTTCCGGGGATGCCCGGCTGGACCTGGCTCCACACCCCAGGCCACACGCCCGGCCACGTCTCGTTCTGGCGCGAGTCGGACCGGACGCTGCTCGCGGGCGATGCCGTCGTGACGGTCGATCTGGACTCGTGGGCGGCCCTGGCGACGATGCCGCGTCAGTTTGACCGCCCGCCGGCGCCGCTGACGCCCGACTGGGATGCGGCCCTGAAAAGCGTCGCCGCGCTCGCTGCGCTTGCACCGGAGGCAGTCGGTGCAGGGCACGGGCAGGCCGTCACGCGCGGCACGGCGAACGCGCTCCACACGTTCGCCGCGCATGCGCTCCCGCCCGCCGTGGGCCGCTACACGCACGCCCCCGCCCTCGCCGACGAGCACGGGTTGCTTTCGCTCCCGCCGTCCGTCCCGGACCCGTTCCCGCTCAAGGTCGCGGCCGGCGCCGCCCTCGGCCTGCTCGTCGCGGCACTGCGCCGCCGGCGGTAATGGCCGTGTTACGTCCCGCCACGCCCGATGACGCCGCGGCCGTGTGCGCGCTCATCCTCGACCTCGCGGACTACGAGCGCCTCCGCGACGAGGCCCGGACGACGCCCGAGGCGATTCGCCGGGCCCTCGACCCCGCGCCCGGCACGCCGCGCCTCGACGTGCTACTCGCTTTCCCCGACGGGACGCCGCCTGGGGCTCCGGGCGAGGCCGCGGTCGGGTTCGCCCTGTTCTTCCCAGTCTTCTCGACGTTTCGGGCGGCGTGGGGTCTGTACCTCGAAGACCTGTTCGTCCGCCCCGAGCATCGCGGGACGGGCGTCGGGATCGCCCTCCTGCGGGCCGTCGCGCAGGAGGCCGTTCGGCGCGGCGCGGGCCGGCTGGACTGGGTCGTGTTGGACTGGAACCGCCCCGCCATCGACTTCTACCGCCGCCTCGGCGCCGTCCCGATGGACGACTGGACGGGAATGCGGCTGACGGGCGACGCCCTCCAGACCCTCGGCGCCGATCCGGCGGGCGGCTAAGACCAGCCGTGGCGCCGCTTGCCAGGCAGCTTCACGACGAGCCCGTCCAGGACGAGGTGCGAGAAGTAGCCGACGACGGCTGCCCCGTAGAACGGGAGCCCGGCGAGGGGCCGCTCGGGCGCGAGGAAAAACGGCAGCACCAGAAGCGGGCTCGGGATGAGCAGCATTGCCCAGAACGTGTGCGTCCACCCGCGGTGGCGGCCCAGGACGGGGAGGAGGCAGAACAGGCCGAGATAGGCTGCCTCCTCGGTGTAGCGCGTCGCGATAAGGACGATGTCGACGGCGAAAAAGAGCGTGTAAAAGACCTGCTGGCCCTTCGAGTTAGTGTCCACGTCTGGCCACAACCCGAACATCAGGCACAGCCCGAAGAGGGCGAGCGGGAGCGCGACGACCTCGACGTCCGAGAACTGCCGCCACGCGGCGTCGACAGAGTACAGGAGGGCAAGGCCGGCGATGTAGACGGCGAAAAAGGCAGTGGCACCGGCAAGGTGCCCGCGGTATCCGGCCACGGGATCGGGGAAGCGGAGGGTTACGCGCGGCGCCGGCGGCGGAGCAGGCGGCCGGTCCAGGCGTCGCCCTCGGAGAAGCCGAGCGCGGCGCCCATGCCCAGGTACGTCGCCCCGAAGAGGCCGAGCACGACGGCCGCGCGGATCAGAACCGGGAGCGTGCCCGGCACGAGGACTTGGGCGACCGCGGCGGGGATGGACGCGACCCCGGCGAGGCCGAGCATCTGGACCGCGCGGCCGGTCGGCATGCGGAATGTCGGGGCGACGCGGCGGAGCGTCCGCACGAGCGCCCACAGCTCGGTCCACGCGCCGAGGCTCGCCCCGAGCGCGAGGCCGACGGCACCGAGGCGGAGCGGCTCGCCGGGCCGGGCGGCGATGCCGACGATGTCCGTGACCGTGGAGCGTTCGAGGACGACCATCAGGCCGGCCCCGACGACCGCCGCGATGGCGAGGCGCCACACGGCGAGCCGCGCGGGCGTCTTGGTGTCGCCGAGGGCGTAGAACGCATTCTGGAGCAGACGCGAGGCCGTCGTCGCGGGCAGGCCGAGCGCGTAGGCCGCGAGCGTGAGCGCGACGAGCCACGAGTCTGCCTCGCCAAACTGGCCCGTCTGGAAGAAGGCGCCCACGACGAGCACGCCGAAGCCGACGTAGCCGACCGTCGCGGCGACGATGGGGTAGAGG
>DASVSE010000518.1:0-2495 GCA_036388235.1 Rubricoccaceae bacterium
CAAGTTCCGTGCCGGTGCCCGGGGAGGGCGGTGGACAGGCTAGAAACGGCGTCCGAGGCGGTCGGGGTGGCGCCCGGCGCGGACGCTGGTGCTCGGGCGAGCGGACACCTGCGCCGGAGCGGCAGGAGCGTCCGCACAGACGGGCACCAGTTCGGGAGCCGCACTCCGAACGGACCGGGTCACACAACGCCGCACATTTATCGTCCGGAGACGCCCCGTGGACCGTGGAATCCTCGTTTCAGAGGGCGCTCTGGGCGCTCCCCCATGGTCCGCGGCGCGCGGGGCAGAGAACCGCCGGGCGCGCCGCCCGTACGTGCGGACACTCCCTCTTGCCCCGACCGATGGCCGACGCCCCGACGACGACGCCCCGCCCGCCCGACCGCCCACTCGCCGAGCGCGCCCGCCTCGAAACGCTCGCCGCCAACACGATCCGCGGACTCGCCATCGACGCCATCGAGCAGGCTGAGAGCGGCCACCCTGGCCTCCCGATGGGCATGGCCGACGCCGCCGTCGTGCTGTGGTCGCGGTTTCTCAAGCACGACCCCTCGGACCCGGCGTGGGCCGACCGCGACCGGTTCGTCCTGTCGGCCGGGCATGGCTCGATGCTGATCTACAGCCTGCTCCACCTCTCGGGCTACGACGTCTCCCTCGACGACCTCAAGGCGTTCCGCACGACGGGCTCGCGCACGCCGGGCCACCCCGAGGTCAAGCACACGCCGGGCGTCGAGGCGACGACCGGACCGCTCGGGCAGGGCCTCGCCATGGCCGTCGGACTCGCCCTCGCCGAGCGGCACCTCGCGGCGACGTTCAACACCCCAGATCACGTTGTCGTGAACCACCACACGTATGTCATCGCGTCCGACGGCGACCTGCAGGAGGGCGTCACGAACGAGGCGTGCTCGCTCGCGGGCACGCAGGGGCTGGGCACGCTCGTCGTCTTGTGGGACGACAACCACGTCTCGATCGACGGCCGGACCGACCTCTCGTTTACCGAAGACGTCCCGGCGCGCTTCGAGGCCCTCGGCTGGCACGTGGTCCGCGACGTCGACGGCCACGACCGCGAGGCCGTCGCGCGCGCCATCGAGACGGCCCGCAACACGCTCGACCGCCCGAGCCTCCTCGCCGTCCGCACGACGATCGGCTTCGGCTCGCCCAACATGGCCGGCACGAGCTCCATCCACTCGGACGCGCTCGGCATCGACGAGATCAACGCGACCAAGGACAACCTCGGCCTGCCCCGCGACCCCGCCTTCCACGTCTCCGACGAGGCGACCGTTCTGCTGCGCGAGCAGGCCGACCGCGGCCGGGCCGCGCATCAGGAGTGGACCGAGCGCCTGGAGCGCCTCGCCGGGGAAGACGCGGACGCCGCCCGCGAGATCCACCGCCGCCTCGACGGGCGGGGCACGCTCCCCGAGGGCTGGGAGAGCGCGCTCCCGCGCTTCGAGGCCGACCCGAAGGGCATGGCGACCCGCAAGGCGTCCGGTGCGACACTCGACGCGCTTGCCGCCGTGATTCCCGAGCTCGTCGGCGGCTCGGCGGACCTGACGCCGTCCAACAACACACTCGCCAAGGGCATGGCGGCCATGAACGCCGGCCACCCCGAGGGCCGCTACCTCCACTACGGCATCCGCGAGCACGGCATGGCGGCTGTCCTCAACGGGATGGCCCTCCACGGCGGCATCCGGCCGTATGGCGGCACCTTCCTCGTCTTCTCGGACTACTGCAAGGGCGCCGTCCGCCTCGCGGCGATCATGCGCACGACGCCCGTGTTCGTGTTCACGCACGACACGGTCGGGCTCGGGCAGGACGGCCCGACGCACCAGCCGGTCGAGCAACTCGCGGGCCTGCGCGCGATCCCCAACCTGCTCGTCGTGCGTCCCGCCGATGCCAACGAAACCGCCGCCGCGTGGGCGCTCGCCCTCGAACAGCCCGACCGGCCGACGGCCCTGGCGCTCTCACGTCAGAACCTTCCCACGCTCGCCGGCACAGCCGACGCCGCCCGTGCGGGCGTCGCTCAGGGCGCTTACACGGTCGACGACTGCGAAGGGACGCCCGACGTGATTCTCATCGGCGCGGGCTCCGAGGTCGCGCTCTGCGTCGACGCGAAAAAGCAACTCGACGGCCTCGCCGTCCGCGTCGTGTCGATGCCGTGCAGCCGCCTCTTTTTCGAGCAGGACGAGGCGGTCCGCGAGGCCGTGCTGCCGTCGGCCGTCCGCGCCCGCGTCGCCGTCGAGGCAGGCAGCCCGGACGCGTGGTACCGCGTCGTCGGCCTCGACGGGCAGGTCGTCGGGCTGGACCGGTTTGGCGAGTCGGGGCCGGGGCCGGAGGTGTACGCGGCGCTCGGGTTCACGCCCGAGGCCGTCGCCGAGGCGGCCCGGGCCGTCGCGCAGCAATGAGCGCCCGCATGACCGCGGCCGTGGGCCTCGACGCCGTGCGGGCCGCCCGTGAGGCAGCCGGCGCGAGCCACGCCCGACTGTTCCGCCACGGCTCGCTCG
>DASVSE010000519.1:0-2956 GCA_036388235.1 Rubricoccaceae bacterium
TTGAGGCCGAGCGCGCGGTCGGTCCGGGCGAGGGCCAGCCAGTCGTCCGCCTCCAGGTCGCCCCGGCGCAGGAGCGCAGCGGCCTCCCGCGCGGCCGCGCTCCCGGGCGCCGCGTCGATGGCCGCACGGAGGTGGGCGCGCGCCGCGACGCGGTCGCCCGCCTCGTTCGCCAGCCGCCCGGCCGCGAGCGTGAAGGCCGCGCGCGCCGCGTCGGAACGGGCCCCGGCACGGGCCCGGTCGGCCAGGTCCCGTGCGGCCCCGAGGTCGCCGCCCCGGCGCGCCGCCTCGATCCGGGCCGTCCAGGCCCGCAGGCCGAGCGGCCCACTCGTGTACCTCCCGGCGACGACCTCCACCCGCTCGGCGTCGCCCGCCTGGGCCAGCGCCTCGGCCTCAAGCACGGCACGCCAGTCGGACGGGACCTCCGTCACCTCGTCCAGGGCGCGCCCCCCGGCCTCGGGGTCCAGTCGGACCAGGACGAGCGCCCGCCGCAACCGAGCCACTCCGAGCTCAAGCCCCATCTCGGACGAGTTCGCCGCGCTCAGGAAGGCCTCGTAGCCCGCCCGTGCCCCGCCGAGGTCGCCGGTCTCGTCGTGTGCCCGGGCCAGCAGGTAGACGCCCCACGCCCCGCCCAGCGAGTCCGGCCCGCCGGCGCCGCCGAGGAGGGTGCGGACACGCTCCCAGTCCCCCACGCCCGCCTCAGTACGGGCAGCGAGCAGACGCGCCTCGGGGGCGAGGGTGGCCCCCTCGCCAGCCGTGTACGGCCGCAGGAGCCGGGCGGCACGCTGGGGCCGGCCCGTGTCGAGGTAGGACGTTGCCTGAGACAGAACGTCGGAGTCCGTGGCCACGTCTTCGGCTCGGTCGGCGCGGCAGCCGCTCGCGAAGACGAGGAGCATGCCCAGAAGGAGTCCTTGGACGGGAAGGTTGGGGATCACGGGGGTTGGCCTCTTGGCTCGGAGCAGCGGCCAAACGTGGTCGACCGCAGTCTACCGTGCCCGCTAGGCGAGAGCGCTCAGATACCGCCCGCTCCGCGTCGAACGTGTTCCGTCCTTCTCCTCGCATGTGGCGCCTCTCAAACTGCTGGACTGAGCCCCGAGTGCAGTGATCCCGCAAACCCACGTTTGTGGGCCGGCTAGGTCTAAGCTCAGAACCCTAATACCTCGATCGGATGAGGTCGGCATGAGCGTGCGGAAGGCGGAGATTGAGAAGGTGACCACTCACGAGCATGAACGAGCCGAGGACCGTGAGGGGCGTTTCGACCGGTCCACCCAACCGCTCGCCGGCGAGCACGGCCACCGTCAGCAGCGCCACGCCGGCAGCGAGCAGAGCCGGCACGACGACGACAAGCACGACGGCGACCAACGCCACAGCAAGACCGGCGTGGACGCGCTCGGAGGCGGCCCACGCCAGCGCGCCCGTGGCGACAAGCGGCAACGCGAGGCAGTGGACGAGGCACAGCGCCGAGAGCGCGATCCCGAGCCAGTCCGTACGGGTAGCGGTCGTCGTTATAGCGCGTAGCGGACCCCGGCCGCAATGAGGTCGTGGTTGAGCATTGCCGCGGCTGCGAAACCGCTCGTTGCAGCGTTCTGCACGGCCTGCATCGGCATCACCATGTCGCCACAGGCCCAGACGTCAGGCACGCTCGTGCGACCGAACGCATCGACGGCGACGAGACCGGGCGGCGTGAACGTGGCCGGGTTGCCCTCGGTGAGGGCGAGCCCGAGCGCGGCCGGGAGCGGCCCGCGCAGGTGCTGTGGCGGGCGGACATAGACGGCCGTCACGTCCAGCCGCCCCCCGCCCTCGAAGACGACCGCGCGCACGTCGCGGCCATTCACATCGAGCGAGGCGACGGGGCGCTCGTCCACGGCGACGCCGAGCGTGTCCAGCGCGGCGCGCTGCTCGCCTGTGAGGTCGGCCGGGCCATCGGTGACGAGTGTCAGGCGGTCGGTCCAGCCCGTGAGCGTGCGCGCGAACTCGACGGCCGTCTCGCCGCGCGTGAAGACGGCCGTCGGGCGGCCACGCAGCTCATAGCCGTGGCAGAAGGGGCAGTGGGCGACGGTCTCCCCCCACGCCTCGGCGAGACCGGGGATCGGCGGCAGCTCGTCCACGACCCCTGTGGCGAGGAGCAGGCGGCGCGCGGTAGTCTCGGTGCCGTCTGCGAGGCTCACGCGCACGCCGTCGGCATCGGCCGTGGCGTCGGTCGCCTCGGTGCTCATAAAACGGGCACCGTAGTGCTCGGCCTGCTCTCGCCCGATCCGGCGAAGCTCGCTCGGCGGCGTGCCGTCGCGGGTGAAGACGTTGTAGGCGTGGACAGATGGGGCGTTACGGCCCGGCCCACCGTCGAGCACAACGACGGAGCGCCCGGCACGGGCGAGGACGAGGGCCGCTTCGAGACCGGCGGGGCCCGCGCCGACGATAAGGACGTCAGTCATGGTAGGAGATAGCTGCACCGAGAAGGGGCACGTCCCGGGACCTCCCGGGACGTGCGTTACGGCTAATTGCTGGCGCCTGAGGCGAACGTCGAGCCCGAGAACGTGACCGGGAAGTCGAGGTCGATGTCCCGCTCGTCGCTCGTGCTTGTCGCGCTTGTCTTGTTCGCCGGGTCCTCGAAGTGGAACAGCGTCGCGTTAAGCGTCCCGTTGCCGGTGGCTGACGCGGCCGTCGTGACGCGGAAGGCGAGCCCGACCGGCAGGTCCGCCCCGACGGCGTTCGTCCCGTACTGGCTCTCCAGGTCGGTCACCGTGACCGACCCGGCGGCAGCCGGCGTGAACGAGTAGCGGAAGAGGTGATCTTCGGCCTCCTCGGCGATCTCCTCCGAGACGACGGTGTTGTTGATGGCGTCCGTGAGCCGAACCGTCGCGTTGTAGGTCGCACCGGGGCGGAGCGTGGCGCGAGCAGGCGAGAAGACGATGCCACCGCCGTCGCCATCGGCGTCGGTCGCCGTCAGCGTGACGACGTC
>DASVSE010000520.1:0-2205 GCA_036388235.1 Rubricoccaceae bacterium
CTCCCGGATCAACAGCAACTTTATCGAGTCGATCCTCCTCGACAACACGACGCGGGGCCGCGAGTACAACGTGGTCGCACAGATCCAGCGCAACGCCTCGCGCGGGTTCGGCGGCTCGCTGTCGTACACGTACGGCCGCGCCTTCGCCGTCAACAACGCGACCTCGTCGGTGGCGTACTCGAACTGGCGCTTCAACGAGTCGGCGGACCCCAACGACCTCGACGAGCTCGGCACGGCGGACTTCGAGGTGCGCCACCGCGCCCTCGGCTACGCCAACTACCGCGCCGAGTACGGCGGCCGCTTCTCGTCGCAGCTCGGCCTCGTGCTCGACGTCCGCTCCGGCGAGCCCTTCTCGTACATCTACTCGAACGACGCCAACGGCGACGGCGAGACGTCGAACGACCTCGTCTACGTCCCGGCGAACGAGCGCGACGTCTTCCTCACGGCCGGCACGTACTCGCAGTTGGACGCCTTCATCCGCAGCCAGCCCGGTCTGAACAGCTACCGTGGTGAGATCGCGCCCCGCAACACGGGCCGCGGCCCGGCGCAGGCCCGCCTGGACCTCGAGTTCACGCAGGGCGTCGAGACAGTCCGCGGCCAGCGCGTGGACTTCGAGATCACGCTCGTCAACCTGCTCAATGCGCTGAGCTCGGAGTGGGGCGTCATCCGCTTCGCCAACAACGCGGCGATCCCGGTCCTCAACTCGAGCGGCTACGTCGCTGCGGGCCAGGTCGGTACGACGCTCGGCGGCCGCATCGTGACGCAGGACGACATCGGCAAGCCGATCCTCGCCTTCTCGGAGCGCACCGTCAATGACGCGCTGACGAACGACCGCTACACGACGGCGGACCTCGCCTCGCGCTGGCAGCTTCGCTTCGGCCTGCGCTACTCGTTCTAAGACACCGACCGGCGGGGGGCCTCCCCCCCGCCCCACCCTACCGACTATGTCTTTCTCCACTCGCTTTTCCGCCCTCGCGCTCGCCGGCCTCGTCGCCGTCGGCGCATCGGGCTGCGACAGCGGCACCGAGGCCCCGGCCGCCGGTCCCGTCGTCCAGTTCGGGGCCACGAGCACGCTCGCCATCGAGGGCACGACGGTCTCGATCCCGGTGACGCTCACGGGCGCCAATGGCACGCCGGTGACCGTCGAGGTGCTCTACGCCGCCGGCACGTCCACGGCAACGCCCGACGCTGACTTCACCGGCTTCGGCACCCTCGAAGGTGGCCTTCGCCGGGCGACCGTCACGTTCTCCGGCGCTGCCGACGAGACGCAGACGGTCACGTTCGATGCCGCCGCCGACGGCATCATCGAGACGGCCGAGACGGCCGTGTTCGCGCTCCAGCGCGTCTCGGGTGCTTCCATCGGCACACGCCGCGAGTTCACGGCCAACATCGGCGTCCCGCCGATCTCGAGCGTCCGCGCCGGTGTCCTCGCCTCGACAGCGACGACCGAGGGCGTGGTCACACGCGCGTTCGGGCGCAACGTCTGGATCCAGGACAACACGGGCGGGACGGTCCTCTTCGGCCCGACCGGCTCGCCGATCGCGCTCGCCGTCGCCTCGGGCGCGGTTCGCCCCGGCGACCGCATCCAGGCCACGGGCCGCCTCGTCGAGTTCCAGGCCTCGGCCGGCCTTCCGGGCACGGGCCTGTTCGAGCTCGACAACATCCTCGCCGGCGCCTTCCAGGTGCTCGCCCGCGATCAGGCGCCGCCGGCCGTTCAGACGGTCACGCTCGCGCAGATCAACGGCTCGTCGGACGACCGCTACGAGTCCGAGATCGTCCGCGTGACGGGCCTCACCATCGACCCGGCGGGCGACGTCGTGTTTGTGGCGGCCAAGAACTACACCGTCTCGCAGACGGTCGGCGGGACGACGACCACGGCGATCCTCCGCATCGGCTCGACGGGTGACACGGCGTTGATCGGGACGTCCATCCCGACGGGGCCGTTCACGTTCACAGGCCCGATCGGCCAGTTCCGTGGCACGTACCAGCTCACCCCGGTGGTGCTGACCGACCTCGTTCCCGAGTAGAGCGCGGTGAGTCGGGCACCACCCGGCACACGCCTAGCGGGGCGGCTCTCTCAGGAGGGCCGCCCCGCGCTCGTTTATGCCCCTTAGCCGGCGCCCTGCCGCGGTACGTTGAGGCGCCACAGGATTCCCGGACCGGCTATGTCTCGCCTCTCGCTCGGGTTCGCGCTTCTGTCTCTGT
>DASVSE010000521.1:0-1631 GCA_036388235.1 Rubricoccaceae bacterium
CGAACTCGATGCCCTTCGACGGCCCGAGCAGCCCGAACGTGAGCAGCACCATCCGCCCGTCGAGACCGAGGCGCTCGCGCAGACCCTCAGGCCGGGCCGGGTCCAAGTCCGGCGTCCCGTGGGGGACCACGTCGACGATCGCCGGGCTAACGGCGTACACGTCGCGGAGAATGTCGCGCGCCGTCTCGGTCATCACGACGATTCGCGCCGAGCGCGCGGCGATGGCGTCGAGCGCGCGGCGGTAGTGCGCCTCGGGGCGTGACAGGACCGTATGCAGGCGCGTCACGACGGGCACGCGGACCGCGTCCATGAGGTCGAGCACGAACAGACCTTCGGAGCCGCCAAAGATGCCGAACTCGTGCTGGATCGAGACGAGGTCGGCCGAGCCCGCATTGATGAACTCGGCCGCTGCTGCATAGTCCGCGCGCACGTCCTGACGAATCTCGTACGACACCTCGGGCCGTCGGGCGGCGCCTGCGGGCCGCCGCACGACCGACACCACGTCGGCCGTCGCCCCGGCGGTGAGCAGGCCGCTGCGCAGGTCCCGGGCGAACGTGGCGAGGCCGCACGCGCGGGGCGGGTACGTCGAGACGATGGTGATGTGCATGGGCGCGCAGCGGAGAGTCTAGGGTTAGACCCGAGCGTGCGTGCGAAGGTCCGGCCCTGTCGCCCGGTGCGACACGCACAGAGGATGGCCTGCGCACCGCGAACGCCCGCAGGTTTCACACGGCATGAACAGGCGCTGGGGCCGTGCTCCCGTTCTTTGGACCTCCGGTCCACGCCCCGACTCCGCCACACTCCATGCCCGTCCGCATCTCAGCCGTCGAGCCCGACTCCATCGCCGCCCGCCTCGGATGGTCGGCGGGGGACCAGGTGCTGGCCGTCAACGGCGAGGCCGTCGAGGACGAGCTGGACTTCCGGTTCAAGACGACCGAGGAGCGGCTGACGCTGCGCGTCCGTCGCGGCGGGCGCATGGAGGAGCAGACCGTCCGCAAGGAGCCCGACGAGCCGCTCGGAGCCGACCTCGACGAGTTCCGCATCAAGACCTGCGGCGACGACTGCGTGTTCTGCTTCGTGGACCAGAACCCCGTCGGGCTGCGCGACACGCTGTACTTCCGCGACGGCGACTTCCGGATGTCGTTCCTCTATGGCAACTACATCACGATGACGAACCTGCGCGAGCGCGACATCGCGCGCATCGTCGAGCAGCGGCTCTCGCCGATGTACGTCTCGATCCACGTGACGGACGACGAGGCGCGGGCGAAAATGATGGGCCACCGGACCGTCCGCGACCGGGCGATGGAGAAGCTTCGCTTGCTCGCTGCGCAGGGCATCGAGCTGCACGCGCAGATCGTGCTCGTGCCGGGCCACAACGACGCCGGGATGCTCGTCCGGACCGTGTTGGAGCTGGCCGAGCTCCACGAGCAACTCGTCTCGCTCAGCATCGTGCCCGTCGGGCTGACCGAGCACCGGCAGCGGCTGGCAAGTCTCCGGCCGGTGACGCCGGTCGAGGCGCGGATGCTCGCCCGGCAGGTGGCGCGGTGGCAGGCCCACTTCCGGCAGACGATGGGACGCGGCTTCGTGTACCTCTCGGACGAGGTCTACATCCTCGCCGGCCTCGACTTCCCGCA